>DASWUW010000935.1:0-5872 GCA_036406335.1 Trebonia sp. | reverse complement strand
TATCGAGGAGCGCCGACGGCGGGACGTCGGCCAGCAGCGGCCCCCGCCACAGTCCCAGCGCGTTCCCCAGCAGCGCGGCCGCCCGGCGCGGGTCGCCCGCCGCCAGCACGTTCCTGCCCTCGGCGACCCGCGCTTCGAACTCCTGACGGTCCAGGTCGCCCGGCGACAGCCGCAGCAGGTACCCCGGGGCCCGGTAGACGAGCAGCTGGCCCTCGGTATCGCCGATAACCCTGCGCAGCCGGTGCACGTAGATGCTGACCAGGTTATTGGCCCGTTTCGGGGGGAAATCGCCCCACAGCTCGTCGATCAGCGACTCCGTCGGGACGAGCTGGCCGGGCCGCATCAGCAGGCAGGCCAGCAGCGACTTCCACTTGGCGGCGCTGATCGCCGTCCACCCGTCCGGGGACAGCACTTCCAGCGGTCCCAGGATGCGGAAACGCATCAGGCCCGCCCGTCCGAACGCACGCTCTCCTCCGCTCCCGGGAAACCGCAAATCAGGCGAGGCGGGGTACCGCTGCGCCAGCTGCCCTGGGCCGTTGAGTGATCTTCGAGTCCTGCCGGAACCTACTCAATCACGACTCAGACGGGCGGTAAATCCGAAACGGCAAGCTGCGCGCCCGCCGCCGGTCAATCCGGCCGCCCCGGCTGGCTTAATCGCCGCTCAATCGGCGTCGGCCACTCTTAGCTCAGCGCCGGAACGCAGCGGGGGCCGCGGGGGCCGCGGAAACACGGCCCCCGCGACGCGGAAGGCCAGCCGAGCGGGCGCTCGGGATCGAGGAGTGGCGGTCCCGGGCGTCTGAGAAGCCCCGTCCCGCCAAACCCGGGGAATGGCGGGACGGGGCCTCTCTATCTCCCTAGCTCTGTCCGTCGAAGAGGCTAGTGACCGAGCCGTCGTGGAACACCTCGTTGATGGCGCGGCCGAGCAGCGGGGCGATCGACAGCACGGTCAGCTTGTCGAAGCGCTTCTCCTCCGCCACCGGCAGCGTGTTGGTGACCACGATCTCGCTGATCCGCGAGTTCTTCAGCCGGTCGACGGCCGGCCCGGACAGCACGCCGTGGGTGGCCGCCACGATTACCCGCTCCGCCCCCTGCTCGAACAGCGCGTCCGCGGCCTGCACGATCGTGCCGCCGGTGTCGATCATGTCGTCGACCAGGACGCAGGTCCGCCCCTGGACGTGCCCGACGACCTCGTTGACCTTGACCTGGTTGGCCACGTCGGGATCGCGCCGCTTGTGGATGATGGCCAGCGGCGTGCCCAGCCGGTCGGTCCACTGCTCGCAGATCCGGACCCGGCCCGCGTCCGGCGCCACCACGGTCACGTTGCGCAGGTTGAGCTTGGTCTCCAGGTAACCGGCCAGGATCGGCATCGCCAGCAGATGGTCTACCGGCCCGTCGAAGAAGCCCTGGATCTGCGCGGTGTGCAGATCGACCGCCATCAGCCGGTCCGCCCCGGCGGTGGCGAACAGGTCGGCCACCAGCCGGGCGGAGATCGGCTCGCGGCCGCGGGTCTTCTTGTCCTGCCGGGCATAGCCGAAGAACGGCATGACCACGGTGATCCGCTTAGCCGAGGCCCGCTTGAGCGCGTCGACCATGATCAGCTGCTCCATGATCCAGCGGTTAATCGGCGCGGTGTGGCTCTGCAGCACGAAGGCATCGGAGCCGCGGACCGATTCGAGGAAACGGACCATGATCTCGCCGTTGGCGAAGTCGTACAGCCGGGCTGGCGCTACCTCGACCCCCATGCAGTCAGCGACTTCCGCGACCAGCTCGGGGAAGGCCCGCCCGCCGAACAGCATCATCTTCTTCTGGCTGGCCGCCGTCATCCCGCTCACCTGGTAATGCTCCTCACTCCGGGAACGACCCCGTAGCCCGGGGACCGCCGCTGATTCCCGGGACGCTCACTTTTTACTTAGCTGGATTATCCGAACGAGCGCGTTTCGCTGCCTCCGCCCACCGGGTCTGCTGCCGGTTGCGGAGCACCCATCCGTCCGAGTTGTGCTGCTGGCCCCGCGCTATCCCCAGGTCGCCCGCCTGCACGTCGGCGGAGATCACGGAACCGGCCGCCGTGTAAGCGCCGTCGCCCACGCTGACCGGTGCCACCAGCACCGTATTGCTGCCCACGAAGGCACCCTCGCCGACGTCGGTGTGGCTCTTGCGCGCCCCGTCGTAGTTGGCGAAGATCACCCCGGCGCCGATGTTGGCCCCGGCGCCGACGGTCGCGTCCCCCACGTAGGTGAGATGCGGAACCTTCGCCCCCGGGCCGACGTACGCCTTCTTGAGCTCCACGTAGGTGCCGATGTGGGCGTCGGCGGCGATGCTGACCTCGGGCCGGAGGTAGGCGAACGGCCCCACGGTGACCCGCGGGCCCACCTGGGACTGACGGCACACCGCGTTCAGCAGTTCCGCGTCCTCGCCCACCGTCGTATCGACCAGCAGGCAGCCCGGACCGACCTTGGCCCCGGCCCCGATCACGGTGCTGCCCTCGAGCTGGGTGTGCGGGCCGATCTCGGCGTCCGGCCCGATCGTGACGGTGATATCGACCCACGTGGAGGCCGGGTCGACCACCGTGACCCCGGCCCGCATCCAGTCGGTGAGGATCCGGTCGTTGAGCGCCCGCCGCACCTGGGCCAGCTGGACCCGGTCGTTGACCCCGGTGATCTCTCCCGGGTCGGCGGCGAGCACGGTCCCGACCGGGTGCCCGTCACGGCGCAGGATGTCCACCACGTCGGTCAGGTACTCCTGCTGCTGCGTGTTGTCGGTGGTCACCCGCTTGATCGCGTCCGCCAGCAGCGTCCCGTGGAACGCATAGCAGCCCGAGTTGTACTCGTCGATCGCCCGTTCGGCGGGGGTCGCGTCGCGCTCTTCCACGATGCGCAGGAACGCGCCCGACGGGTCGCGGACAATCCGCCCGTAGCCGGCCGCGTCGCCCCGGGCGGTGAGGACGGTGACCGCGTGGCCCGCGGTGTGGTGCTCGGCGACGAGCTGCCGCAGGGTCTGGGCCCGCAGCAGGGGCATGTCCCCGTAGGTGACGATCACGGTGCCGGGAATGGTGCCGGCCGCCTCCATGACCATCCGTACCGCGTGGCCGGTACCGAGCTGCTGATCCTGGACGACGATGACCGCCTGCGGTGCCGCCGCGACGGCGGCCGCACTTACCTGCTCCCGCGCGTGCCCGACCACGACCACCAGCCGCCTGGGGCTGAGCTCGTCCGCCACTGCGATCGCGTGCCCGAGCAGGGACCGTCCGCACAGTGTGTGCAGGACCTTGGGAGTGCGGGACTTCATCCGGGTGCCCTCGCCCGCGGCGAGGATCACCACCGCGGCCGGGGAAACTTCGCTCACGGGTAACGCATCTCCTCGGGTATCGCGCCGATCGTCTGGCGAGGCCAGCCTCCCGGGAATACGGCTGCTGGCCGGGGAACGAGACCCCGTCATCGTATCGGGCGCGCGCACCGACGGGCCCGCCCGAAGGCGTTTACCCGCTTCTCACCAGCAGGATACCTGTGCGTCAGCGACCGCCCCCGGTTCTCCGGACTAATGGCGGAAACGCGCACAGGCGGCACCCTGGTTCCGGTGCCGCCTGCGTGCGTGAACACCGCGAGGCGGCGCCCGCAGGACCCGCATCCGGTGCCGCGCTCGCGCCGTGCCGGACGTGTCATGGGGCGGGACGCCACCCGCTGGGTGGAACTTTATCCGTGTATGCCCGGCTTGTCGGCAATCTGCGGCGTGTCCTGCACCACATCGGGGATGACGAGCTCGCTGGGCTCGAAGGTGCCCTCGCCCGCCACCGCCGCCAGCTCCGAGCCGGCCGACTCCCGGCCTCCCGGCCTGACCGTGCGGCCGGTCAGCGCCGAGGCGATGGCCGTGATGACGCAGGCGGCGATCGCGAACCCGAACGCGATGCCGAGCCCGCTGTGGAACGGGCCGCTGATCAGGTGGGGGAAGAATTCCCGCCCGGCCACGTAGGCGGCGCGCGCCGGGGCCAGGTGGGCCAGGACCGGGCCGAGCAGCTGCTGCATGGGGTTGTAGCCGAGGAAGGCGGCGAACAGCACGCCGATGGGGGGCAGGTGGGAGATGGTGGTCGCGGAGGCGCCGGGGACGCCCTGGGCGGTCAGCCCGGCGTACATGGTGTGCGGCAGGGAACTGGCCAGTCCGGTAACCATGAGCGAGAAGAAGATACCGATGGACAGCACCGACGCCGAGTTCATGAAGGTCGCGATCATCCCGCCCGCGGCGCCGCGGGCGTCAGCAGGCACCGCGTTCATCATCTCGGCCCGGTTCGGGGAGGAGAACAAGCCGGTGCCGAAACCGTTGAGACCGATGAGCAGCGCGAACTGCCAGTAGCTAAAGTCAACCGGCAGGAACACCATGAACAGGAAGGTGACCGCGGCCAGCAGCGCCCCGCCGACCGTGAACGCCTTGGCGCCGAACTTGTCGGACAGGATCCCGGACAGCGGCGCCGACAGCAGGAAGCCGATGGTCAGCGGAATCAGGTAGATGCCGGCCCACAGCGGGGTCTGGCTGTAGCTGTAGCCGTGCAGCGGCAGCCAGATGCCCTGCAGCCAGATGATCAGCATGAACTGCATGCCGCCGCGGCTCATGGCGAGGGCGAGGTTGGCGATGTTGCCGTAGGCGAACGGCTTGATCTTGAACAGCGAGATCCGGAACAGCGGCTCCGCCACCCGCATCTCCACGAACACGAAGACGACGAGCAGAATCGCGCCGCCGATCAGCATGGCCAGCACTTCAGGGTTGGTCCAGCCCATCGCGCTGGTGCCGTAGGGCTGCAGGCCGTAGGTGATGCCGACCAGGATGGAGACCAGCCCGACACCAAACAGGATGTTGCCCCACCAGTCCATCTTCGCGTGCTTGCGCGTCCCCACGTCGTGCAGCACGAAGTAGGCCCAGACGGTGCCGAACGCGCCGATCGGGGCCGAGATGAGGAAGACCAGGTGCCAGTTCTGCGGGCCGAGAAGACCGCCCAGGATCAGGCCGATGAACGAGCCGGCGATCGCGGCGATCGAGTTCAGGCCCAGCGCGGTGCCCCGCTTGTTGGCCGGGAACGCATCGGTGAGGATCGCGGTCGAGTTAGCGAAGAGGAACGCGCCGCCGATGCCCTGCACGATCCGCCAGATGATCAGCCAGAGGGCCGCGGCCACACCGTGCATCCAGGTGACGGTCAGGAAGATCGAGGCGACGCTGAACACCGCGAAACCCATGTTGTACATGCGCACCCGGCCGAACATGTCGCCCAGTCGTCCGAACGAGACCACGAGGACGGCGCTGACGACCATGAACCCCATGAACATCCAGAGCAGGTAGCTGGTGTTCCCGGCACCGAGCGGGTTGAGGCCGATGCCGTGGAAGATATCCGGCAGCGCGATCAGGACGATCGACTGGTTGATGGTGACCATCAGCACGCCCAGCGTGGTGTTGGACAGCGCGATCCACTTGTAGTGCGGCCCGAGCGCGCGCACAGGCTTAGCCAGCAGGCCTGTCACCTCGGAAGTACCGGTCATGGGCGAAATGCTCCCCACCTAGTTCGGAACAGTCAGAAGTCCAGCGAAAGATCATAAGTTGCTTATCCAAAACCAACGATAACTCACCGGAGCCCGCCTCCGCATACTCGAGCAGGTTTAAAATTTGTCGAACACATATTTAACTATATAGCTTCCAGGTGGTCTTTCCGGTAAGTACGTCGGACCAAATCGTCGCAACGGGATATGCGTCACGTCTCAGATAGCTCGGCTAGCCGCCCCTAACATTACCTGGTTTGTCGGACTCTAAATGTAGCATTAGAATATGTCAGCGAGTACAGGTTCATCTTCCATTCGAGATCAAGCAATCGCCCTTCGTCTAGCGGGTAAGTCGC
>DASWUW010000934.1:0-8332 GCA_036406335.1 Trebonia sp. | reverse complement strand
CGGCGCGCGTCGTGCAGCAGCATCAGCGCGAGCAGCCCCTGCGGCTCGGAATGACCGGGCAGCAGCGATGTCAGCACCCGGCCGAGCCGGATCGCCTCCGCCGCCAGCGGCCCGGCGTCCCCCGGCGCGCTGTACCCCTGGTTGAAGATCAGGTAGATCACCGCGAGCACCGCGGCGAGCCGTTCCGGGAGCAGCTGCGCGGGCGGGACGCTGAACGGGATGCCCGCGTCCCTGATCTTTGTCCGGGCCCGGGTGAGCCTGCGCTTCATCGTCTCCGCCGGGACCAGGAACGCGTGCGCGATGTCCTCCGTCGCCAGCCCCGCGACCGCGCGCAGCGTCAGTGCGACCTGCGCGTCGAGCGCGAGCGCGGGATGGCAGCAGGTGAAGACGAGCTCGAGCCGCTCGTCCGGGATCTCGTTCTGATTCACCTCAGCCTCCGCGGCGGATTGGGTCGTGGCCTGCAGCAGCCGCAGCTTGGCGGCGAGCACGCGGTCGCGGCGCAGCCGGTCGACCGCCCGGTTCCGTGCCGTGGTCACTAGCCACGCGGCCGGGCTGGCGGGCAGGCCCGTGCCCGGCCAGCGCCGGGCCGCGACCGCGAACGCCTCCGCGGCTGACTCCTCGGCCAGCTCGAAGTCCCCCAGGTAACCGACGAGTGCGGCCAGCACCCGGCCCCACTCGTCCCGGAAGACCTGCTCGAGCGTGGTCAGCGGAGCTTGCCCATGACCGGCCGTATCTCCACCGTGCCGCCGAGCCGCAGCGCCGGGATCCGGGCCGCCAGCTCGGCCGCCTGGTCCAGGTTGTCCGCCTCGAGCAGGTAGAACCCGCCGAAGACTTCCTTCGTGTCGGCGAACGGCCCGTCGGTGACCAGCGGCTTCCCGTCGGCCAGGCGGACGGTGGTCGCGGTCGTCACCGGCTGCAGGGCGGCGCCGCCGAGTATTCCGGGCTCGTCTCGCAGCGCGTAGTACTCCGCGCTCAGGGCTTCCCGCTCGGCCGGGCTGAGCGACTCAACGGTCCCCGGCTTGGTGTAGATCAGCAAGGCGTACTGCACGGCAGTCTCCCTCTCGTGCTGCGGTCATTGTCTCGTCACTTTGACGAAGGGGCGACGCCCCGGGGGACAGCGCCCGGAGAAAAGTTTCCGATCGCGGGTCCGCCGCGTTCACGTGCCGTCCGAGGACCACGACCGCGACCCGGCCCGCACCCGCCCGCTTCAGGGCCGCGGCCACCGACTGGGCGCTGCCGCCGGACACCCAGGTGTCATCCGCCACCAGCAGGTCGGCACCGGTCACGCGGCCGCCGACGCGGACCCAGTCCGCGTTCACGCCGCGCCCGTGAACCTCCCCCGGCCGGACGGCCAGCGGCACCAGGGGCAGGTCCAAACCGGAGCGGACCAGGGTGCCCAGCGGGTGCGTCCCCGGACGCCCCTGCCCGCTGGGCACGACCGCGACGGCGGCAGGCCCGCCCCGCATCCCGGCCGCCGCCCAGACCCCCGCACCGTACTCCGCCAGGAACGCGGCCAGCATCGCTCCCAGCCGCCCGGCGGCGGCCGCCGCCTGCGCCGCATCCACCCGGTCCGACTTGTACCGGCGCAGGTCCTCGGCCAGCGCCCCGCCCCGCACCGCGTACCCGACCGGGACGACCACGTCCGCGAGCAGCCCGCCCGCCTCCCGCAGCGCCAGCTCGCACTGGTAGCAGCGGGCAAACCCGTCCCCGGCAGGCCCGCGGCAGGTTCGGCAGAACATGTCCCGACGCTAACCCCGCCCACCGACAATCCACCGCCAGCGCACGATGGTGGACATCTGGGCACCCTCCTGGGTGCCCAGACGTCCATCATCCTGGCCGCCAGAAATGGGTCTGTTGCAATCGATCAATGTTCGTCACTCTATGTACGTGAAAGGTCTCAATCCGTCAAATATCCGGGACGCCGCCCTCGGGAGCTGGCTAGTGCTTCTTGACGTTCAAGCCGGGATCGCCGACCGGGAGCAAGCGCTCACGGCAGGCTTCTCCCGGCGTCAAATCTCCTACCGGCTGCATTCCGGAAACTGGCAGCGGGTGTACCCCGGGGTCTACGCGACCTTTACCGGCCCGCTGTCCCGCGAGGCACGGCTGTGGGCCGCGGTCCGGTGCGGCGGGGATGAGGCGATGGTGAGCCACGAAACGGCGGCCGAAGTTCACGGGATCATCGACCAACCGCCAGGGAACGGCATCCACGTCATGGTCCCCCTGCGACGCCGCCCGGCACGGGCAACGCCGGTCCGCGGCATCATCTTCCACCGGTCGGGTCAAAGTCAGTCGCAGCTTCTCGGTCCCTTCAAGCTGCCCAGAACCCGGGTCGCAGACACGGTCCTCGACCTCGTGGCCGCCTCGTCCACCTTTGACCAGGGTTACGGCTGGATCGCCCGCGCGGTCTCCCGGCGGATCGTGACCGTTGGCCAGCTGCGGACGGCACTAGCCGAGCGCGGCCGCATCCGGTGGCGGGCGTGGCTGAACGATGCCCTGGAAGACGTGCACGACGGAATCCACTCCGCACTGGAACGCCGCTACCTCGCCGACGTGGAGCGGGCCCACGGTTTGCCCCGGTCGCAGCATCAAGTCCGGCGCCAGTTCGGCAACCGGGCTCACTACCGGGACAACTGGTATCCCGGCTACCGGGTCGTGGTGGAAATCGACGGGCCGTCCTATCACCAGAACGAGCGGGTGGAACAGGACAACGACCGGGACAACGTGAACCTGGCGACCGAGGACGTGAAGACCTTCCGCTTCGGGCCGGCGCAGGTCACCGAGCACGCCTGCCGGACCGCGACGATGGTTGCGGTAACGCTCCGCCGGAACGGCTGGCCGGGCACCCCCCGCCGCTGCCGTCGGCCCGGCTGTGCCGCCGGGCTGCCGACCACGCGCCCTGGCCCGTGACGGCGGACGTTTGGGCACACCGGAGTGTGCCCAAACGTCCACTGTCCTCAGTACCGGGGCTAAGCCAGCCGGCGGCGGATTGAACGGGCAGAATGTTCGGGTGCATAGTGAGCCCGCTGAGCCTGCCGAGTCCGTTGAGCCGGAGATCCGGACGCTGTCCAGCAGCGTCGTCTACGAGGACAGCTGGATACGGCTGCGCAAGGACGAGATCGAGCGGGCCGACGGGGCCCGAGGTACGTACGCCTTCCTCCAGAAGCAGGACTTCGCCGTGGTTATCGCGGCCGAGAACGGCGGCTTTCACCTGGTGGAGGAGTACCGCTACCCGCTTGGCCGGCGCTGCTGGTCGTTCCCGCAGGGCGGTTTCCCGGCCGGCGCTCACGGGACACCGGAGGAGCTGGCCCGGGCCGAGCTCGCGCAGGAGACCGGGCTGCGCGCCGGGCGGCTGACCCGTCTCGGGGCGCTGGCCGCTTATCACGGCTCGTCCAGCCAGCACGGGGTGTACTGGCTGGCTGCCGAGCTGACGCAGGGCGAAACGGACCTCGAGCCGGAAGAGCTCGGCCTGGTCCACCAGTGGGTGACCAGGGAGGAGTTCGAAGCGATGATCCGCGACGGCCGCATTATCGACGACTCCACGCTGGCCGGCTACGCCCTGCTGCTGATGGCCGAGCGGCACGGTGAGGTCAGCTGAGCGGGGCGAAGAGGTCGCCGTGCTCCTCGGCCCGGGCCAGCACGTCGGGGGCAGTGAAGGTCAGGTCACCGGGGGCCCGGCAGGCGGCTACCTCGTCCCAGGTGACCGGGGCCGAGACCGTGGGATGGTCCCGGGCGCGCAGTGAGTAGGGCGCTACCGTGGTCTTGGCGCCGTTGTTCTGCGACCAGTCGATGAGAACCTTGCCGGTGCGCAGCGACTTGGTCATCCGCGACACGACCTGGCCCGGCAGCTCGCGTTCCAGCTGCTCGGCGATTTCCTTAGCCAGTGCACTGGCCTGCCCGGCGTCCATCGGGCGGTCGCTGATCCGCGCGTAGACCTGCAGGCCCTTGCCTCCTGAGGTCTTCGGCAGCGCGTCCAGGCCCCGGTCGGCCAGGGCCGGCCGGATCGCCTCCGCCACCCGGCAGCAGTCCACCAGCGTGGCCGGCGCTCCCGGGTCGAGGTCAAAGACCAGCAGGTCAGGAGTCCACCCGTGCTCGGGAGCAGGTGACCGGGATCCCTTCCCGCGGTCGGGGAAGCGCCACATCGGGACGTGCAGTTCCAGCGCGGCGAGGTTGGCCGCCCACATCAGCGTGGGCAGGTCGTCGATCACCACGTACTCGACCGGCTCCCCCGGCGCCCGCGACCGGGAGCTGCTGGACACGATCTCGCCGGTACGCACCCAGTCAGGCAGGCCGGCGGGCGCGTGCTTGGCGAAGAACGACTGGCCGCCCACCCCGTCCGGGTAGCGCTTGAGGGTCATCGGGCGGCCCTGGACGTGGGGCAGCAGCACGGCGGAGATCCGCTGGTAGTAGTCGAGAACCTCGGCCTTGGTAAATCCGTCGGCCGGGTAGAGCACCTTGGCCAGGTTGGTCAGGCTAAGGTCGCGCCCTTCGACCCGCACCGCGATCTTGTCGGCGGCCGGCATCTGTGCCTCCTGTGCTACGTCTCCCGGACTACGTCCGCGGGGTCCCTGTCGTCACGCAGCCCGCGATAGGCGGGGGCGATCATCCGGCCGGCCCGGGTCCAGCGGCCGAACACCACCTCGATCACCAGCCGGGGCTCTACCCAGACCGCGGGCCGGGCATACTCCGGCGGCACCGGCCCGTCAAAGGGGCGGTCCGGCCGGCGCAGCGGCTCCAGCTGCCGGGTCAGCATCCGCAGGGTCTGGTCGGTAAACCCGGTTCCGACGTGGCCGCAGTACAGCAGCCCGCGCCGGCCGGCGGCGGCTTCGCCGTAGACGCCGACCAGGAGCGACCCGATCAGGCCAGCCCGGTTGCCCTGACCCGGTTTCCAGCCGGCCACCACGACCTCCTGGGCGAGCACGTTCTTGAGCTTGAGCCAGCTGGAAGACCTGGCTCCCGGCTCGTAGACCGAATCCAGCCGCTTGATCACCACGCCCTCGAGGCCGCTGGCGACCGAGACCGACTGAACCGCGTCCAGGTCTTCACCGGGAAAGGCGGGCGGGCACTGCCAGGTGCCCGTGTTCGGGACGACGGTCTCCAGCACCTGCCTGCGCTCCGCGTAGGGCAGGCCGCCCAGCGGGCGGCCGTCCAGCTGCAGCAGGTCGAACGCCAGGTAGGTAACCGGAGTCTGCTCCGCGAGCCGGATCGCCTGGGCCGGCGAGGAGACGTGCATCCGGGGCTGCAGTGCCTCGAAGTCCGGGCGGCCGCCGGACAGGGCCACGACCTCGCCGTCGAGCAGCGCCTGCTTGTGCCCGACGGCACGACCGAGCCCGGCCACCTCGGGATAGGTCGCGGTGATGTCCTTGCCCGTCCGGGACAGGAGCCGGAGCCGCCCGTCCTCGATGAACGCCAGGGCGCGGACGCCGTCCCACTTCATCTCGACCGCCCACGCGGCCAGGTCACGGCCGGGATGGCGGCCCGGCGTAGCCAGCATCGGGACCAGCGCGGCGGGCAGCGGCAGCCGTTCGCGGTGGATCATCCAGTTCTTGCCGCCGGTGGCGAACAGGACGTAGCCGCCGGACACCCTGGTTCCGTACAGGTTGACCTTGACCTCGCGGCCGGTCCACTTGACGACCTCGTACGTGCCCTGGTCCCAGATCGTTACCCGGCCCCCGCCGTACTCCCCGCGCGGGATCTCGCCGGAGAACCCGGCGTAGTCGAGCGGGTGGTCCTCGGTGTGCACCGCGAGGTGGTTCGCCGCCGGGTCGTCCGGGATGCCCTTGGGCACGGCCCAGGAGACCAGCACCCCGTCCCGTTCCAGCCGGAAGTCCCAGTGCAGCCGCCGCGCATGGTGCTCCTGCACGACGAAGATCCCGCCGCTGGCCGCGGTCCCGCCCGACCGCGACTCAGCGGACTGGTCCGCCGGGTAGGGCTCGGTAGTGCGCGCCGGGTCGCGTTTGCCCCGGTACTCAGCCAGCGGGTCCATGGCAAATGGGGTACCCCGCTCCGGCGCGCCTACCCCGAGCTGGTGAAACTACCAGCGGCGGCGGGTCGCGTAGGAGTGGTTGCGCATGGCTTCCATCTCCTCGGGCCGCTCGAAGATCGAGTTGACCGCGACCCGGCCGGGACCGGTCACCTTGACCATGACGTTCCGGTAGTCCCAGTTGCTGCGCCAGAAGGCGAAGCCCCGGTTGTGCGGGTACTCCAGGTGCAGGTGGACCCGGACCGAGATGTCGTGGTAGATCAGCGAACTCGGCTGGACGACGAGCGACTCGCCCTGCTTCAGGTCGCGGATGAACGCATTGCCCGGGGCGTGCAGCAGCAGCAGCCCGGGGCGGTCGACGGCGGTGAAGATGTCGCCGTACTGCCCCATCGGGTAGTGGTACTCCTGCTCGTCGGAGTCGCCGGTGATATACCAGACGTCGTTGTCGCTCCAGTCGTAGCTGATGTTGCCGGTCGCGGTGAGGAACCGGTGCTCTTTGACCCACATCGACTGGCCGTGCTGCATGGGCAGCGCGATGACCTCGCCGGCGTGGTTGTCGGAGAGCCCGATCTGGCCGGGGCCGTGCGCCTCCATCATGACCAGCGGCAGCCCGGCCCGCATCCGCTTCCAGCCGCCGCGCATGGACATGTTCTGGAGACGGGTGGACGGGTCGGCCCAGAGCAGCACGTGGTGCGAGAAGTAGATTTTCTCGTTCTGCGCCAGGTTGAACTCGGCCGCCGGGACCACGGTGCCCGCGATCTGGCAGTGCGACTGACCGAACTGCAGCTTGGCCATGTCCCGAATCGGCGGCTGCTGGGTCCACCCGGAGTCGCTGACGCTGTCCCGGATGTCAACCGGGGCGCCGCACAGCGGGCAGGTCGGCTGGCTCGGGTCGCTCGGCTGCCTGCAGTACCGGCACACGTACGTATTCATGGCGGGCTATTCGCCCGACCCGTGATGGTGGTACATGGACTGGATCCCGACCCGCCCCGGGCCGGTCATCTCGGCCAGGTACATGCCGTGCCGCCCGAACATGCCGGTCTTCAGCGGTATCTGCACCGCGTTCATACCCACGGTGGAGTCCTTGTAGAGGAACCCGCCCGGCTCAACCAGGATCTTCTCACCCGGGCGGAGCGTCCGCTCCAGGACGTTGCCGTTGCCGTGCAGCATCAGCAGCCCCGGGTACTGGGCCGTTACGAACCGGTCCATGAACATGCCGCTTCCGCCGTGCAGCAGGTTCACCAGGCCCTTGATCCGGATGTAGGAGTACTGGATGGAGTGCGAGGCGAGCAGGAAGGCGTGCTCCCTGAGGTCGAGCTCCATACCGGGGTGCAGCGGGAGGACCACGAGCTCACCCGGCGCGTCCCGGGAGAACGCGATCCGGCCGGGCCCGTTGGCGACGGTGACGATATGCGGCATCCCGCCCATGATGGAACGCTTCGGGCCGTTGGTCGGCATCGAGGAGAGCGGGACTGACTCGTCCTTCCACAGCAGGATGGTGTGCTCGAAGTACACACCGTCCTGCGGAGCGAGGTTGAGCTCGGCCACCGGGACCAGCTCACCCTCCACCTGGCAGGTGCTGGCCGAGAATTTGAACTCGGTCATGTCCCGCAGTCGCGGCGCCTCGCGCCACCCCGAGTCGCTTACTTTGTCACGGACGTCTAGCGGCGCACCGCAAGTCATACACGTGGTGGTTCCTGGCTGATTCTGTGCCGAACACCACCCGCACTGGATTGCTTCCACGGGAGGAGAACATAGCAGTCTGAGATAGCTTTCGCTGCTAGGAAGCCTGCACTTGCCGTAAACCTGTATCGTCTGTGCTATGGCACTGTTTTCGCGGGAATTTATCGCGGTACCTGATGACAAGAAGGGCCAGATCGTTTTCAAGTGGCCCGATGTTACAATCCGTCGTTTCACGCATGCAATCGTGAACGCCGACGAAGTGGCGATGTTCGTCAACACCGGCCAGGTCGTGCAGACCATGGGGCCGGGACGACACCCGATCGACGCCGATGAGCTGCCGGGCCTGGGCGCCGTCATCGACTTCGCCACCGGGGGCAACGCCTACCGGGCCGAGCTGTACTTCATCGGCACCCGCGAGTACACCGGATTTCGCTTTGGCGGCCGGGTGGACGACGTCCAGGACCCGCGCACCGGGCTGGTCGTCACGCTGCGGGTGTTCGGCGAGTACGCGATACGGGTCATCGACCCGGCGCGGCTGATCACCAACCTGACCTCCACCGTTGACGTCACCGACAACGAGCGGATCACCGGGTGGGTGAGCGACCAGCTGCTCAAGGTCCTGCGCACCAACGTAACGACGCAGGTGGTGGCCAACGGATGGCCGATCCT
>DASWUW010000933.1:0-4017 GCA_036406335.1 Trebonia sp. | reverse complement strand
CTGGCCGTCATCAGCCCCGGCCCCGGCGTCGGAAAAGTCATTCGGCTACCTCCGCAAAGCTTGGCGCCGAACCGGTCACCTACGGCGACAGCCTGGCCGGGCGAGTGCGCGACCTCAGCCCCTGCGCACCGCCGGCTAACCGGGCCGCATTATGGTTAATTCCGCGCCGCGGGAGCAGCATAGGGTGGCCGTGACCGCAGGAGAGGAGAGGGCAGATGCGCAGACTGCTCGCCGTCATCATCGGCTCGGCCCTGCTCGGGCTCACCCTGATCTGGGGGAACGCCGTCCCGGCGCGGGCCAGCACCATCACCCAGTGCCTGGCCGAGCAGCACGTGTGCGTGAGCAGCAACGGCCGCGCCCTGGTGACCGCCAGCCAGCAGACGCAGCTGGAGCAGCAGATCGGCAGCGCCGACATCTACCTGGTCGCCGCCGCCGCCGGGACCAACGGCTACGACGCCGCGATGCAGCAGCTCATCTCCAGCCTGAGCGGCAGCCACAGCCAGTTCGTCATCGGGTTCCTGGACAGCCGCCAGCGGCACTTCGGCGCCGACAACCAGGGAGTGCTGGCCTCCGGCGGCGCCGCCGGCATCGCCACCACCGTGGTGAACGCGCACAAGGCGGACGGGGACATTTTCGCGGCGCTGGAGCAGTTCGTCCAGGACGTCAAGCAGCAGGCGGGATCGTCAGCGAACGACGGCAGCGGCGCCGCCCCGTCCTCGTCGTCCTCCCACGGTGTCAGCGGCGGCCTGATCGCGGTCGTCGTCATCATCCTGGCCGCGCTAGGCGGCTTCTTCCTCTTCCTGCGTCCCCGCCGCCGGCGCCAGCGGCGCCAGCAGGAAGAGCAGCTCGCCGAGGCTAAGGCCGCCGCCCAGGACGACCTGATCGCGCTGAACCAGGCGATCACCGACCACGCCAACGACGTGTCGATCGCGGGCAGCCCGGATGCGGCGGCCGAGCAGAGCGCGGCGCTCGACGCCTACGAGCGGGGGACGCGCGCCCTCGACGCGGCGCGCAGGCCGCAGGACATGGGCGCGGTCAGCCGGTCCATCGCCGAGGGGCGGTACCGGCTGGCCTGCGCCGAAGCCGTCGCGCACGGCGACCCCAAGCCCGGCCGGCGCCCGATGTGCTTCTTCGACCCGCGGCACGGCATGTCGGTCGCGGACGTGTCCTGGGCGCCGCCGAACGGGGGGCCCAGCCGCGACGTCGCGGTCTGCGCCGACGACGAGCGGATCATCAACCGCGGCGACCAGCCGGAGATGCGCACCGTCCAGAACACCGCCGGCAACCGGGTCGTGTACGTGAACTCCGGTTTCGCGCCGGCCTACTGGGGTGGCTTCGGGTACGGCGGCCCCATGCTCACCGGCTTCCTGCTCGGGGAAGCGCTCGCCACGCCGCCCATCTTCATCAACGACTACGGCTACGGTTACGGCTACGACGGTGCCGGCTACCCGGGCGGCGGATTCGGCGGCGGGGGCGACTTCGGGAACGACGGCGGCGACTTCGGCGGCGGCGACTTCGGGGGCGGGGGCGGCGACAACTCCGGGGGCGGCGACTTCGGCGGCGGCAGCTTCTGACTGCGTAGCGTCGCAGGCGTGAATCCGGGCAGTGAAGCCCGCGTCAACTCAGCACGAAGAAGTGGGAGCTCATGGCTACCTGGCTGATCACCGGCTGCTCGACCGGACTCGGACGCGCGTTCGCGGAAGCCGTGCTCAAGCACGGCCACAACGTCGTCGTCACCGCCCGCGACGTCGCGAAGGTACAGGACATCGCCGGCGCCCACCCCGGGAACGCTCTCGCGCTCCCGCTCGACGTCACCGACGACGCGCAGGTCGTCGCCGCCGTCGATGCCGCCCTAGACCGCTTCGGCGGCATCGACGTCCTGGTCAACAACGCGGGCTACGGGTACCGCGCCGCCGTCGAGGAGGGTGAGGACGGCCCGGTCGGCCAGCTCTTCGACACCCAGCTGTTCGGCACGGTCCGCACCATCAAGGCCGTCCTGCCCGGCATGCGCGCCCGCCGGTCGGGCACCATCGTCAACCTCTCCTCGATCGGCGCGCGTATCTCCCCGGAAGGGTCCGGCTACTACGCGGCGGTAAAGGCCGCGATCGAGGCGCTGACGCTGTCGCTGCGCAAGGAGGTCGCTCCCCTTGGCATCACCGCGATGGTGGTCGAGCCGGGCGGGTTCCGCACCGATTTCGCCGGCCGGTCCCTGACCCAGTCAGCCGAACCCATCGCCGACTACGCGGCCACGGCCGGGCAGCGCCGCAAGGAGCACGACACGGCGCACGGTCACCAGAAGGGCGACCCGGACAAGGCGGCCGCGGCGCTGATCCAGGCCGTCGAATCCGACGCGCCGCCGTACATGCTGCTGCTCGGCAACGACGCCTCCGACGGCTTCCGCGCCGCCCTCGACGCGCTCCGCACCGAGGTCGACACCTGGGAGACGCTCAGCCGCAGTACCGACTTCGACGCCTAGGACGCCGGTTACCGCGCGACGGACCACGAAGGTGGCCGTTGTACCTCCTGACGGAATTGGGACTCCGGCTTTATGCCGGGCGGTCGTCGTCCACAGACGTCGGGTCGGCCGAGATAAGGCCCGGCTCGGTAGCCGGAGCGTCGGCCGTGGTATCCGGACTCGTCTTCTCCACAGTGTTGGAATTCTCGAGGAACTCGTCACTATCGGGCGCCGGGGCCTCACTCACGTTTTCGGTCATGGCTTTATCTTTCCGCGGAGAGCTAGGCGGCATCTCTCACTATGAGACAACCCGCGGACCGCACCCGGACGCCGCGCGGGCCCGGCGGTGCTGCCGGGCCCGCGCGGCGCGCAGGGGTTACTGCGTGACGGACCACACGAAGGTGGCCGTACCGGAGACTCCGGCCGTGTCCTTCGCCGTCACCGTGACCGTGTAGGTCCCGGGCGTGCTGCCGGACCCGGAGACCGTGCCGTCGGCCGCGATCGCGATGCCGGGCGGCAGCCCGGTCGCGGTAAAGGCGAGGGTCTGCGACGCGCTGGAGTCCACGGCCTTCACGGCGAACGAGACGGCCGCGCCCTTCGGGCTGCTGTAGCCGAAGGGGTTGACCACGCCGACCGTCTCCGCGCCCGGCACGCCCGAGTTCGCCGTGACTCCGGCGCTGACCGCGGTGTTGGCCAGCGAGACGCCCGCGCCCGAAGTGCCCGCGGCGACCTGCCCGGTCAGCGTGTGGGCGAGGCTGGCCGAGCCGGTCAGCGGCAGGCTGCTGGACGCGTCCCCGACCTTGATCGAGTACGTGCCCGCCTGGGCCTCCCACTGGTTGTCGGCCGACGACCAGGAGGCCAGGTCGTGGATGGTGAGCGGGAAGGTCACGGTCGCGCTCGCCCCCGGGTTGAGGGCGACCCGCTGGAAACCCGCCAGCTGCTCCGGCGGGTCCTGGCTGGCGGCCGGGTCGCCGACGTACAGCTGGGCCACGTCCGCGCCGGCGGCTGAGCCGGTGTTGGTGACCGTGGCGGTCGCGGTGGCGGTGCCGTTGGCGCTGAAGGCCCCGACGCTGAGGTTGGAGAAGGAGAACTTCGTGTAGGACAGCCCGAAGCCGAACGGGAACGCGGGCGTGATGTTCTGCGCCTGGTACCAGCGGTACCCGATGTTCACGCCCTCGGTGTAGTCCGGGCCGGCCGGGGTGCCCGGCCACTGCGCGGTGGTCTGCGCCGGGACCTGGCTGAGGCTGGCCGGGAAGGTGACCGGCAGTTTGCCGGACGGGTCGACGGTCCCGAAGATCAGCGCGGCCATGGCCGCCCCGGTCTCCCCGCCGCCGTACCAGTTCTCGAACACCCCGGCCACGTTGTTCAGCCACGGCATGACCACCGGCGAGCCGCTGTTGAGCACCACGATGGTGTGCGGATTGGCCGCGGCCACGTCGGCGATCATCGTCTCGTCCGCGCTGGACAGGTCGAGCGTGGCCAGGTCGCTCTCCTCCCCCTCCGGGGCGTTGACGAAGACGATCGCGTCGGTCGCGGCCTGCGCGGCGGCGACCGCCTGGGGG
>DASWUW010000932.1:0-3056 GCA_036406335.1 Trebonia sp. | reverse complement strand
GTCCGCGCCCGCGGCCGCCGGCCGCCAGCGACGCGCCGTACAAGCCGAGCGCGGCGACGTTGGCCAGGGCGTGGATCACGCCTACCCGCATCTGCTGCTCGTGCTGCTCCGACCAGTCGGCGGCGCCGGCCAGCGCGGCCGGCACCGCGGCGGCGACCCCGAACGCGACCAGCCGCCGGGCTCCGCGCTGGTCGCCGAGCACGTCCAGCACCCCGGCCGACAGCCATGCCCCGAGCGGAGCCTGCACCAGCAGCGGGTGCACCGGGTGGCCGAGCCAGACCCCGTGCAGCGCGTCGCGCAGCGGGCCCGGTCGGAGTCGCCGGGCCACTCGCTGGCCGGGGGTGACGATACGGTCCAGGCCTTCGGCCTGCTCCAGGCGGTCTAGCTGGTCAGAGATGCGCATAACTGCCTCGCTGCCCGGCCGCGGAGCGGGCAAACCAGTACGGCGGTGTACCGACTGCCGCCTCAAGGCGCCGGGCGGTAGCTACCCGGGGTGGCCGAGAACCGGGACCGGAACACCCGGTGGAAGTGCGCCGGATCGCGGAATCCGCTCGCCCAGGCGATCTGCGCGACGCTCCGGGCGGACCAGGCGGGCGCGGTCAGCCGGTCCCGGGCGAGCTCGAGGCGTTCCGTCAGCAGCCAGCCGCTGAAGGTCTGGCCGGCCGCGCGGAACGTCGACTGCACCGTCCGCGCGGAGAGGCCGAAGGCGGCGGCGAGCTCGCCGACGCCGAAGCCGGGGTCGTCCAGCCGGGCGCGGGCCACGGCGGTGAGCTCGCCGATCCGGCGCGGCGGGCCGGGCTCCGCGCCTCCGGCCAGTTCGCGCAGCAGGGCGACCACCGGAACGCTCATCGCCGCCGCCACCCTGGAACGTCCGGCCTCTAGTTCGGCGCACATGAGGCGTGTCTGCAGCGCGAGCTGACGGCCGATCTCGGTCCCGGTCATCCGCGCGTTGACCCGCCGCACGGTATCGGCCGTGGGCGTGAATTCACTGCTCTTCTCGATCCGCAGCGAGAAGAGCCGGAATCGCGGACACCCGGAAAAGTCGACGGTGAACGGCGCCTCGCTGTCGAGCAGCACCGGAACCGCCCGGGGAACCGCCCAGTTCCGGTCCAGGTGGCTGACGCGGTGCTCCGTGGACGCGCTGAAGTTCAAGTACAGCGCTTCGTCCGGGTGACGGCGGACCAGGCCGGGTCCGCGCCGGCCGACGTGACCAGGGGCCTGCATCTGGGCCAGCACCCCCGGGCCGACGCCGTAGCAGCTGAAGTCGGCGTCGAAGCTGCCGCGCCCGGTCCACTCGGTCGCGATCCCCAGGTAGACCGCGCACAGGGCGTCGCAGAAGAAGCCGAACTGTTCCTCAGGCGGCACGTCCCGCGTCCGCGCCGCCACAACCGGTGCCGGCCACGGCATTTCGCCCACGGTCATGAACCTTCGCCCTCGGCCACTGCGCCGGCCATCCGTGACTCCTATCGTTGCCGCGTACCGAGACCATTCGTGAGGAGAAGACCATGGCCGACAGCCCCGCGATCTTGCTTGTCCACGGAGCGTGGCACAGTTCTGCCTGCTGGGACAAGGTGCGCGCCATTCTTGAGGCCCGCGGCCGTACGGTGTACACCGTCGACCTGCCGACCGTGCACGCCGCGGGCAAGGCCGCCCTCGGCCTGTACGACGACGCCCGCGCCGTCAGAGCTGCGGTCGAGACGGCCGGGCGGCCGGTGGTGGTCGTCGGGCACTCCTACGGCGGCGTACCCGTCACTCAGGGCGCGGCTGGACTACCCGGAGTCGTCCACCTCGTCTACATCGCCGCTTTCGTCCTCGATCAGGGCGAGTCGCTGCTGAGCGGGGTCGGCGGGGTGCAGCCGTCTTGGTGGAACGTGCAAGGCGACCTCGCGACGGCGGGCGTACCGGGCCAGTCCCCCGAGTGGCTCTTCTACAACGACCTGACCGCGGACGCGGCGCGTGCGGCGGCGGGGCAGCTCCGGTCGCAGGCGGTCAGGCCGTTCCGCGACCCGGTCACCGCAGTGGCCTGGCGGACGGTGCCGAGCACCTACCTGGTGACCGAGCACGACAACGTGTTCCCGCTCGAAGCGCAGCTGGGGCTGGCCGCGCGGGCCGGCTCGACCGTACGGCGGACCGGCACCGGCCACTCGCCGTTCCTGTCCCGTCCGCAGGAGACCGCCGACGTCATCGCCGCCGCTGTGTAACCGGTCCCGCCGGGTAACCGGGCCAAAGGTGTACTACTGTCGGCCCGGTGGACTTGCCCTCGGACGAGGATGTCGCGGCCGCCTTCGGCAAAGGCGGGCCCGATGCGCTCCGGCTGCTCTACCAGCGCTTCGGCGCCCTGGTCTACAGCATCGCGCGCCGGTCGCTGGGCGACAGCGCCGCCGACGCGGAAGACGTCACGCAGCAGGTGTTCGTCTCGGCCTGGCGCGGCCGGGACACCTTCGACCCGGCCCGGGGCTCGCTGGCGGGCTGGCTGGTCGCCATCACCCGCAACCGGGTCTCCGACAAGCTGCGAGAACGCCAGCGCGATACCCGGGTGCTGGCCAGCCTGACCGCCGGAGCAGTCACCGCACCACCGGCGGTACCATCGGATCAGATCGTTAACCGCGTGATGCTGGCCGACGAGCTGTCCCGCCTCCCCGAGGCGCAGCGGCTGGTCATGACCCTCGCCTTCTACTCCGACCTTACCCATGAGCAGATAGCCGAGGCTCTCCAGACACCGCTCGGCACCGTCAAGAGCCACATCCGCCGGGGACTACGGCGGCTGCGGTCCAGGCTGGAGGTCGACCGTGTCGCATACTGACCCGGAGGTCCTGGCGATCCTGGCGCTCGGTGAGAGCGCCGGGAACGCGCGGGACGACGCGCACACGGCTCAGTGCGCCGACTGCCAGCTCGAGCTGGACCGGCTGGCCGGAGTGGTCGAACTGGCCCGCCGCGACGGGCCGCTCGCCCTCGAGCAGCCGCCGGACTCGCTGTGGGATCGGATCGCCGCCGCCGCAGGTGAGGACGCGGGGCCGGCGGCGGCCGCGGACCCGGCGCCGGCGGCGACCGGTCTG
>DASWUW010000931.1:0-4247 GCA_036406335.1 Trebonia sp. | reverse complement strand
ACTTTCCCGGCGCACCCGCGCCAGCACGATCTGCCCGCCGACCCGGGCCACCAGTTCCCGGGCCGAGAACGGCTTGGCGATGTAGTCGTCCGCCCCCGCCAGCAGGCCATCGACCGCGGCGTCGTGGCCGACCCGTGCGGTCAGCAGCAGAACCGGCGTGTCCTGCAGGCCCGGTTCGGCTCGCAGCGCCCGCAGCAGGCTCACGCCGTCCCGCTGCGGCATCATCACGTCGGCCAGCACCAGGTCGGGGTGCAGGCGGCGGGCCAGCCGCAGCGCTTCCTCGCCGTCCTTGGCCGCGGTCACCCGCCAGCGGGCACCGAGCAGGCGGGCCAGGTACGCGCGCATGTCCGCGTTGTCATCGGCGACCAGTACGTGGGCACCGGACGCGCGCGGCCGCAGGACAGGATCGGCTCCCGCCGTTTCGGCCTCGAGGATCTCTCCGGACGGCCCGGGCCCGGCCAGCGGCGGATCCCAGCGGCTGGCCGCCAGCGCCAGCGCGGTCGCCAGGTTCGAGCCGCGCCCGGTCTCTTCCCCTTCGGCGGCGGCCTCCGGTGGCCGGCCCGGCTCGTCGCGCGGGCTCGCCGGGACCCACACGGTGAAGGTCGTCCCGGTGCCCTCGCTACTGCGGACGCGGATCCGGCCGCCGTGCTGGTGGATCAGCTCCTGGGTCAGGGACAGCCCCATGCCGGACCCCTCGTGGCTGCGGGCCCGGGCGTTCCTGACCCGGTGGAACCGCTTGAAGATATGCGGCAGCTCGTCGGCCGGGATGCCGACTCCGCTGTCGCGTACGGTCAGCTCCGCGTGCTGGGTCCGGGACCGCAGCTCCACCGCGATCTCGCCCTGGAAGGTGTGCTTGAGCGCGTTGGACAGCAGGTTGGAGACGATCTTCTCCCACATGTCCCGGTCTATCCAGACGGGCTCGGGCAACGGCGGGCAGTCGACGCGCAGCCGCAGGCCGGCGCGTTCCGCCGCGCCGCGGAAAATGCCGGCGATATCCGTCGTCAGCGCGGCAAGGTCAGCCGGCTGGAAGCTGGCGCGAAGCCGGCCCGCCTCCAGCTGAGAGAAGTCGAGCAGGGTATCGACCAGGGTGAGCAGCCGGCGGGCGTTGCGGGCCGCTGCGTCCAGCCCGGCGGCCAGGTCGCGGGGTACCTCGTCCCGGCGCCGGGCCAGCTCGTCCAGCGGGGACAGCAGCAGGGTCAGCGGGGTGCGGAACTCGTGGCTGATGTTGGAGAAGAACTCGGTCTTGGCCCGCTCGAGCTCTGCCGTCTGCTGCAGGAGCGTATGTTCCCGGGCCCGGCTGCCCGCGTCGGCCAGCGCGGCCTCCGTCTGGCGGCCCACCAGGGTAAGGAAATCGCGGTAGGCCGCATCGAAGGGCAGCAGCGAGCTCACGCCCAGGATCAGCACGCCGGTCAGGCCGCCGCCGCCGCTCAGCGGCAGCAGCAGCGCGCTGGACGGCGGCCGTCCGTCCGGCCCGGCGACCGCACCGCGGAAACGGGCCGCGAGCCGGCCGGCCAGCACCGGCTCGGCCAGGGGCCGTACGTTGCGGATGGGCCAGGTGTCCGGGGATGCTACCTCGACCGTGTAGGGGGCCATCGGGCCGCCGGCCGGCACCCCCGTCGTGCCGGCCAGCTGAGCGCGGGACCCGGCCGCGTCGAGCTGGTAGCCGATGGCGAACGGGATGTCGCGGTCATTGACCGACAGCGCCTCCACGGCCCGCCGGAACGCGTCGTTGCTGGTCTCCGCGCCCGCGGTCGCCGTCGCGAGCGCCTGCAGGGTGGCGAGCCGCCGGCGCGGCAGCACCCCGGCTGTGGTCTCCACGGCCACGCAGAGCGTCCCCGCTATCTGGCCGTCGGCGTCGCGAACGGGGCTGTAGCTCAGGTCGAACCACGCGTCTTCCAGGGAACCCCGCCGTTCGAGGGGAAACAGCACGTCATTGCGGGTGACCGCCTCGCCGCGCCCCACCCGGGCGAAGACCGGCTCACTGAGGGGCCACGCCTCGGGCCAGCACTCGCGGCTGGGCTGCCCCAGGGCCGCCGGGTGCCTGACCCCCAGCATCAGCCGGTACTGATCGTTGTAGAGCTGCCGGTGATCCGGTCCCCACAGCACGCAGACCGCCAGCGGGCTGTCGAGTGCGCCCCGCACCGAGGTGCGCAACGCGTCCGGCCACTGGCTGACCGCGCCGAACGGCGTCCGCGGCCAGGCGGTGTCCCGCAGCAGAGCCGGCATCTCACCGGGACCGACGAACAGGCGCTCTACCGCCGCGCGCTCGCTCAGGGGCCTGGACAAGACGTCGCCGGACACCACGTCGGCGATGAACAGGCCGATCTCTGGCAGGGGAAGCACCAGGTCAGCGGCACCGCTCCGGGCCACGGCGGTCGGCATTCCCGGATGATCCGCTGATTCGGCGCTCTGCGCGGCGACCGTCCCGCCGGCCTGGCTCACGGCGAGGGCGCCGGCCACCGAATCACGGCCCATGCCGGTCAGTACCACGGCCAGCGCCCGCGGACCGTAGCTGTCCGCGAGCGAAATGAGAAAGAAGTCGATCGGCCGCAGCCGGTCGTCAGCCTCCATCGGCCGGAGCAAGCATTCCCCGTCCGGCAGCACCTCGAGCAGCCGCCGGGGCGGGCAGATATGAACCTGCCCGGGTTTGAGCACGTCGTGATCG
This sequence comes from Trebonia sp., assembly GCA_036406335.1. Taxonomy (GTDB): domain Bacteria; phylum Actinomycetota; class Actinomycetes; order Streptosporangiales; family Streptosporangiaceae; genus Trebonia. Next base: position 1,582 of record DASWUW010000931.1, on the reverse strand, counting down.
GCGATCCACTCCACCGGCAACGGACTGCGTCGGCGCAGGATCTCCACCAGGTTGCTGCCCGGCCCGCCGAGATGCTGCACCACGACCACCGCGGCGGCGAAATCACCCGGCAGCCGCAGCAGCACCTGGCTCAGCGCGGCCAGGCCGCCGGCCGAGGTGACCAGCGCGACGACGTCAAACGGGGACGCGGCGGAGCCCGCCGGGCCGCGGCCGGCGCCTGCCGCCATCGGCCACCTCCCTGCGCGGTGCCGGCCGGCCAGGCCGGCCGGGTTACGGATACCCTCACGTTAAGTCTTCGCCGCCAATGCCGCCAATTACGTGTAGCCGTCCGGTATCAGGGCAGGGAGGCTGCGTGACGCCGAGCCGGGACGTTGTCGTGGTGGCTGCCTCCGCCGGCGGCCTGCAGCCGCTGCGCATGCTGCTGAAGCAGCTACCCGCCGATCTGCCGGCCGCACTTCTGGTAGTGCTGCATGTGCCCGCGACCGGGGGCAGTGCGCTGCCCCGGATCCTGGACCGGTCCGGACCGCTGTCGGCCGCCACCGCGGTCGACGGCGAACAGATCAAGCACGGACGGGTTTACGTGGCCCCGCCCGACCAGCACCTGCTGGTCATCGAGGACAAGGTACGGCTGTCGCGCGGTCCGCGGCAGAACGGCGTCCGCCCGGCGGCCGATGCGCTGTTCCGCAGCGCGGCCCGGCACAGGGGGCCGCGGGTGACGGCGGTCGTGCTCAGCGGCACCCTGGACGACGGCGCGCTCGGCAGCGCCACCGTGGAGCGACTCGGCGGCCGGGTGGTGGTGCAGGACCCGGCCGACGCCGACTACGACAGCATGCCCCGCAGCGCGATGACGGTCACCCGGGAGCCGATCGTGGTTCCCGCGTCGGCGCTGGCCAAGCAGGTGATCCAGCTGGCTACCGAGGAAGGCGGAATGACACTTTCCGATGCCCCGCAGCCCGACGAAGAACTCATCGCCGAGATCAGCGGCATGCTGACCGGCGCGATCGAGACGGATACCCGGTCCCGCAGCTTTACCGGGCTCACCTGCCCGGATTGCGGCGGGCCGCTGTACATCCTGCAGGGCGACCGGTTCGAGACCTACGACTGCCTGGTCGGGCACCGCTGGTCGCCGCGGAGCCTGGTGGAAGATCACGGGGCCGGCGTAGAGCGGGCACTCTGGCTGGCTATCAGGTCGCTCGAGGAACGGGGCAGGCTCACCGCCAGGCTCGCCGACGGTGCCCGGAACCGCGGGCACGCCCTCTCGGCAAGTCAGTTCGACCAGGCCACGGCGGAGGCCAGGCGGTCCGCTCATCTCCTGCGGGAGGCGGCGAACGGCATGACCACTGACGTCCTGGTTGAGCCGGAGGAGGCGTAAGCTTCGACGCTGTGGCTCCGATGGAAACCGAGGATTTCGACGATCTTCTCCTGATGCTCAAGGAGACCCGCGGATTCGACTTTACCGGCTACAAGCGGACGACGCTGCACCGCCGGGTCCGCCGCCGGATGGCGCTGCTCAGCCTGGCCACGGTCGGCGAGTACCGCGACTACCTGGAGCTGCAGCCGGACGAGTGCAGCGTGCTCTTCG
>DASWUW010000930.1:0-5767 GCA_036406335.1 Trebonia sp. | reverse complement strand
CTCCCCAGAGGTTTCCGCCTGCGGCTCCGCCGCCGGGGCGGAGGTCCGCTCGGGACGGTCGCTACGGTTGTCCGGACGGCCGCCAGCTCCGCCGGCCGGACGGCGGCGCGGGCGTTCCTGCGCCGCCGGACGTCCGCCGGTGCGGGCACCCGCGGCCCGGAGCGCGGCCTGCTGGGCCTCGCGGCCAGCCCGTGTCGGGGCGGCGTCGCCCTTGTAAATCCAGACCTTGACGCCGATCCGGCCGAAGGTCGTCCTGGCCTCGTAGAAGCCGTAGTCGATGTCCGCCCGCAGCGTGTGCAGCGGCACCCGGCCTTCACGGTAGAACTCGCTGCGCGACATCTCGGCACCGCCGAGGCGACCGGAGCACTGCACCCGGATGCCCTTGGCGCCGCCCTTGGTCGCGCTCTGCATGGCCTTGCGCATGGCCCGCCGGAAGGACACCCGGCTGGACAGCTGCTCGGCCACGCCCTGCGCGACAAGCTGCGCGTCCACCTCGGGGTTCTTCACCTCGAGGATGTTCAGCTGGATCTGCTTGCCGGTCAGCTTCTCGAGATCGCCCCGGATCCGGTCGGCCTCCGCGCCGCGGCGGCCGATCACGATGCCGGGCCGTGCGGTGTGGATGTCCACCCGCACCCGGTCCGTGGTCCGCTCGATCTCCACCTTGGAAATACCGGCCCGCTCCATGCCCTTCTGCAGCATGCGGCGGATCGCCACGTCCTCGGCGACGTAGTCCTTGTACTTCTTCTCCGCGTACCAGCGGCTCTTGAAGTCGGTGGTGATGCCCAGGCGGAACCCGTGCGGGTTAACCTTCTGTCCCACTAGCGGTTCCCTCCCTCAGTGTCGTCGGACACCACGACCGTGATGTGGCTGGTCCGCTTGTTGATCCGGTAACCCCGGCCCTGCGCCCGCGGCCGGAACCGCTTGAGCGTGGGGCCTTCGTCGACGTAGGCGGTAGAGACCCAGAGCATGCCCCGGTCCCGTCCGCCGGTGTGGTCAGCGTTGGCGATCGCGCTGGCGAGAACCTTGCCTACCGTCTCGCTGGCAGCCTGCGGTGCGAACTGCAGCACCGCCTGCGCCTGGTCGGCCGGCAGCCCGCGGATCAGGTCCACCACCCGGCGCGCCTTCATCGGCGTGATGCGCACGTAGCGCGCCCTGGCCTTGGCTTCCATTGGTGTATTCCCCTCCTCAGGCTTATCGCCGGCTGCGCCGGTCTTCCTTGACGTGACTACGGAAGGTCCGCGTGGGCGCGAACTCGCCGAGCTTGTGGCCGACCATCGACTCGGTGACGAACACCGGGACGTGCTTGCGGCCGTCGTGGACGGCGATGGTGTGACCCAGCATCGCCGGGACGATCATGGACCGCCGGGACCACGTCTTGATAACTGTCTTGGTGCCCTTGTCGTTCTGTACGTCCACCTTCTTCATCAGGTGGTCGTCGACGAAGGGGCCCTTCTTCAGGCTACGAGGCATTTCAGGTGCCCTCCCTACCGCTTGTTCTTGCCGCGGCGGCGGCTGATCAGCCGGTCACTGGGCTTGTTCTCATGGCGGGTGCGGCCTTCCGGCTTACCCCAGGGGCTGACCGGGTGACGGCCGCCGGAGGTCTTGCCCTCACCGCCGCCGTGCGGGTGGTCGATCGGGTTCATGGCCACGCCACGCACCGACGGGCGCTTGCCCTTCCAGCGGTTACGGCCAGCCTTGCCGAGCTTGATGTTTCCCTGCTCGGCGTTGCCGACCTCGCCGACGGTCGCGCGGCACTCGATGGCCACCCGGCGGATTTCACCGGACGGCATGCGGAGCGTCGCGTACGCGCCTTCCTTGGCCAGCAGCTGGACTCCGGAGCCGGCCGAGCGCGCGATCTTGGCGCCGCCACCGGGGCGCATCTCGATCGCGTGGATGACCGTACCGGTCGGGATCGACCGCAGCGGCATCGCGTTGCCGGGCTTGATGTCAGCGCCCGGCCCGTTCTCCACCCGGTCACCCTGCTTGAGTCCCTGCGGGGCAATGATGTAGCGCTTCTCGCCGTCCGCGTAGTGCAGCAGCGCGATGCGCGAGGTGCGGTTCGGGTCGTACTCGATGTGCGCGACCTTGGCCGGGACACCGTCCTTGTCGTGCCGCCGGAAGTCGATCAGGCGGTAGGCGCGCTTGTGCCCGCCGCCCTGGTGCCGGACGGTGACCCGTCCGTGGACGTTGCGGCCACCCTTGCTGTGCAGCGGACGGACCAGCGACTTCTCCGGCTCACTACGCGTGATCTCGGAAAAGTCGGAGCCGCTGGCGCCGCGCCGACCAGGGGTGGTCGGCTTGTACTTACGGATTCCCACCTGCGTCTCCTTAACTAACCGGTCCGCCGAAGATATCGATCCGGTCACCCTCGGCGAGGGTCACGATGGCGCGCTTGGTGTCAACCCGCTTGCCGTAGCCGAACCGGGTCCGTCGCCGCTTGCCCTGCCGGTTGAGGGTGTTCACGCCGGTCACCTTGACCCGGAACACCTCCTCGACCGCCTGCTTGATCTGCGTCTTGTTGGCGTCGGGAGCCACTACGAACGTGTACTTGCCCTCGTCAAGGAGGCCGTAGCTCTTCTCCGACACCACCGGACGCAGCAGGATGTCCCGGGGGTTATAGATCCTCACTGCGAACCCCTTTCCACCAGCGCGTCGAGCGCGGCCTTGGTGAAGACCAGGTAGTCGCTGACCAGCACGTCGTAGGTGTTGAGCTGGTCCTCGGCGATCAGGTGCACGAACGGTACGTTGCGCAGCGCCTTCCAGCTCAGCTCGTCGTCGTGCTCGGTGACCACCAGGACGTTGCGCACGGCGCCGTCGGTGACCTTGTTCAGCAGGGCCAGCGCGTCCTTGGTCCGCGGCACGTCACCTTCGACGAACGCGGTGACGACGAAGAGCCGCTCGCTCGCTGCCCGGTCGGACAGGGCGCCGCGCAGGGCGGCGGCCTTCATCTTCTTGGGCGTCTTCTGCGAGTAGTCCCGCGGCACGGGGCCGTGAGCGACGCCGCCGCCGGTGAACTGCGGCGCCCGGATCGAGCCCTGACGAGCCCGGCCGGTGCCCTTCTGGCGGTACGGCTTCCGGCCGCCGCCGCTGACCTGACCTCGGGTCTTGGTGGAGGCCGTGCCCTGACGGGCGGCGGCGCGCTGGGCGACCACGACCTGGTGCATCAGCGGCACGTTGACCTTGGCGGCGAAGATCGAGTCAGGCAGCTCGACGGTGCTGGTGTCCTCGCTCGAGGGCGAGATGACGTTAAGGGTGGTCATCAGTTCCCCTCCCGGTTGGCGGAGCGCACCACGACGAGCCCGCCGCGCGGGCCGGGAACCGCGCCCTTGATCAGCAGCAGGTTCTTGGCGCCGTCCACGGCGTGCACGGTCAGGCTCTGCACGGTTGTCCGCTCGGCGCCCATCCGGCCCGCCATGCGCACGCCCTTGAAGACGCGGCCCGGCGTGGCGCAGGCGCCGATCGAACCGGGCGAGCGGTGCTTACGCTGGGTGCCGTGAGAAGCGGACAGGCCCTTGAACCCGTGCCGCTTCATGACGCCAGCGGTGCCCTTGCCCTTGGACTTGCCGGTCACGTCGACCCGCTGGCCCGCCGCGAACAGCTCGGCGTTGAGCTCCTGGCCGAGCGTGTACTCGGAGGCGCCCTCGGTGCGGATCTCCGCCACGTAGCGGCGCGGGGTCACCCCCGCCTTCTCAAACAGGCCCGCCACCGGCTTGGTGACCTTGCGGGGATTGATTTCCCCGAAGCCGATCTGAACAGCGGAGTACCCGTCGTTGTCCGGGGTGCGGACCGCCGTGACCACGCACGGACCTGCCTGTACCACCGTGACCGGTACTACCTGTCCGGTTTCGTCGAAGACCTGGGTCATGCCAAGCTTGGTGCCCAGGATCCCTGTCATAGCCATGATCAGTGAGTCCTCAGAGCTTGATCTCGATGTCGACGCCGGCCGGCAGGTCGAGGCGCATCAGCGAATCCACCGTCTTGGGCGTCGGGTCGAGGATGTCGATCAGCCGCTTGTGCGTCCGCATCTCGAAGTGCTCGCGCGAGTCCTTGTACTTGTGCGGCGAGCGGATGACGCAGTACACGTTCTTCTCGGTTGGCAGCGGCACCGGGCCGGCCACCCGCGCGCCAGTACGCGTCACGGTGTCGACGATCTTCCGCGCCGAGCTGTCGATGACCTCGTGGTCCTATGCCTTGAGCCGGATGCGGATTTTCTGTCCCGCCATGTTGGCCTCGGTGTCCTTCGCTTCTAAGTCAGCCGCTGTGTTTTGCCTGGAGGCTCTGTCTTGCCCGGGGGCTCTGCCCCCAAGGCGACCCCCGCAGTCATCGTGCGAGGCGGGTCCGACCTTCGGCCGGACCCGCCGTCGCGCGACGACGTTACTTGATGATTTTCGTGACCCGGCCGGAGCCGACGGTGCGGCCGCCTTCCCGGATCGCGAACCGCAGTCCCTGCTCCATGGCGATCGGCTGGATCAGGTCAATGTGCATGTCGGTCCGGTCGCCCGGCATGACCATCTCGGTGCCCTCGGGGAGGCTCACCACGCCGGTCACGTCGGTGGTCCGGAAGTAGAACTGCGGACGGTAGTTGTTAAAGAACGGCGTGTGGCGGCCGCCCTCGTCCTTGGACAGGATGTAGACCTGGCCCTCGAACTCGGTGTGCGGGGTGCTGGTGCCCGGCTTGATGACGACCTGGCCGCGCTCCACGTCCTCGCGCTTGATGCCGCGGAGCAGCAGGCCCACGTTGTCGCCAGCCTGGCCGTCGTCCAGGATCTTGCGGAACATCTCCACACCGGTGACGGTGGTGGACTGCGCCTTCTCCTTGATCCCGACGATGTCGACGGTCTCGCCGGTGTGGATGGTGCCGCGCTCGATCCGGCCGGTCACCACGGTGCCGCGGCCGGTGATCGAGAACACGTCCTCGACCGGCATCAGGAACGGCTTGTCGACCTCGCGGACCGGCTCCTCGATGGAGTCGTCGCAGGCGGTCATGAGCTCCATGACCTTCTCGCCCCACTCGGCGTCACCCTCGAGCGCCTTGAGCGCGGATACCCGCACCACCGGCACGTCGTCGCCCGGGAACTCGTACTCGGTGAGCAGTTCGCGGACCTCGAGCTCAACCAGTTCGAGGATCTCCTCGTCGTCCACCATGTCCGCCTTGTTCAGGGCGACCACGATGGAGGGTACGCCGACCTGGCGCGCGAGCAGCACGTGCTCACGGGTCTGCGGCATCGGGCCGTCGGTGGCGGCGACCACCAGGATCGCGCCGTCCATCTGGGCGGCACCGGTGATCATGTTCTTGATGTAGTCCGCGTGCCCGGGGCAGTCGACGTGCGCGTAATGCCGCTTCTCGGTCTGGTACTCGACGTGCGAGATCGAGATGGTGATACCGCGCTCCTTCTCCTCCTTCGCGTTGTCGATCTGGTCGAAGGGGGTGAAGGGGTTCACCTCGGGCATCTTGTCGTGAAGCACCTTGGTGATTGCCGCAGTCAGCGTGGTCTTGCCGTGGTCGATATGACCGATGGTTCCGATGTTGACGTGCGGCTTGGTCCGCTGGAACTTCGCCTTCGCCACTGGTCTCGTCCTCCTGGACTCGTTCTCGTGGATCCGCTTGACCAGCAGGACCGTCGGTCCTCAGGTAGCGGCATGCTGTCAGGTGGTGTCGCTTTACTCGCCGGTCGCCTTCGCGATGATCTCCTTGGCCACGCTGGCCGGAACCTCGGCATAGGAGTCGAACTGCATCGTGTAGTTCGCCCGGCCCTGGGTCCGCGAC
>DASWUW010000929.1:0-11060 GCA_036406335.1 Trebonia sp. | reverse complement strand
CGGCCCGGGAGCGAACCTGGTCGCGGCGGCCGAACGGGACGCGGCCGCCTGGTACGGCGCCAATATGAACGTGTACCGGCTGGGCAGCGCGGCCAGCTACGCCGCCGAGCGGAACCTGGTGGTCGGCGCCGGCGCCGGCAGTACCGCCGCCGGGTACGCCGCCCTGCAGCGGGACCTCAGCGGGGCGATCACCGCCGACCAGGCCGTCTTCGGCTCCGCCGCCGCCAGCGGCGCGCACGCGCTCGACCCGCTCGCCGCAGTGGTGATCGCCGCGTCGCTGCTGATGGCCGCCTGCTGCGCCTGGGCTATCACTCGCCGGCTGTCGGAATACCGCTAAGCTCCTGAGCAACCGCACGCAGTGCGCGTAAAGCAGCACAATCAGCCCGCCAGGAAAAGCTGCCCGAGGAGGGACGGTGTCCGGGGAATCCCCTGCGCCGCTGAACGGCCCGCTGGCCGGACTCGCCCCCGGCGCCCGGGTGGCCGGGTACCGGCTCGAGCGGCTGGTCGGCGTGGGCGGGATGGCGGTGGTCTTCCAGGCCCTGGACGAACGGCTGAACCGCGTGGTGGCGCTGAAGCTGCTGGCCGGCGACGAGTCCCTCCGGATCCGGTTCGTCCGTGAGGCCCGCGCCGTGGCGGCGGTCGACCACCCGCACATCATCCCGGTCTACGAGGCCGGCGAAGCCGACGGCCTGCAGTACATCGCGATGCGCTTCGTGCCCGGCGACACCCTGCAGGGTGTCATCCGCGCCAGCGGCCCGCTGCCCCCCCGGCGCACGGCGGCGCTTATCTCCCCGGTGGCCTCCGCCCTGGACGCCGCGCACGCGGCCGGCCTGGTGCACCGCGACGTGAAGCCGGGCAATATCCTGGTCGACGCCCGCCGCGGCGGGCCCGAGCACCCGTACCTGACCGACTTCGGGATCGCCCGGGCGATGATGTCGGCGGGCTCGCTCACCGTGGCCGGCCAGTTCCTCGGCACCCCCGACTACGCCGCCCCGGAGCAGATCAACGGCCAGTTCGTCGACGGCCGGGCCGACCAGTACGCGCTCGCCTGCGTCGCCTACGAGATGCTCAGCGGCACCGTCCCGTTCCGGCGCGACTCGGCCTGGTCGGTGCTCTACGCGCACCTGAACGAGCCGCCGCCGCCGATCCCGGCCCGTCACGGCCTGCCTGCCGCCGCCTACGGCGTGCTCCTGCGGGCCCTGGCCAAGTCCCCGGCCGACCGCTACGCGACCTGCGGCGACTTCGGCGACGACCTGCGCGAGTCCCTCGGCCTCGACCCCTACGACCCGTCCCGCTCGGTCCCGGGTTCCGGGGCCGGCTCAGCCGCCGGTTCCGTCACCTCGACCCTGCCGATCACCGTGGCCGCCCCGGCCCCTGGTCCCGTCACCCTGGACCCCGCGGTACCGGGCTCGCCCAACGGCACGAACCGGGGGAACGGCGCGGCCCCGGCGGGCACCTGGACCGCGGTGGTCACCGCCGACCGCGCCTACTACGACGGCATCAGCGTGGTAGACGACAAAGACACCACGTCGATCGTCTTTCCCGGTGACCTGCCCGAGCGCCGCTTCTCCCTGGCCGGTCCCGAGATCCGCATCGGCCGCCGCAGCCGCTCCGCGGGCACTGACCCGGAAATCGACCTGGGCGCACCGGTCCGGGACCCCGGCGTTTCCGCGGTGCACGCCAAGCTGATCCCCGCTTCCGACGGCACCTGGGCGGTCGTTGACCTGGGCGGCACCAACGGCCTCACCGTCAACGGACAGGACGTCCCGCCCGGCGACTCCGTCCCCCTCCGCCCCGGTGACCGCATCCACCTGGGCGCCTGGACCCGGATCACCATCACCCGCAGCTAGCGGCAGCGGCGGCCAGCGGCCAGATCACGATTCGACCATGATCACGGAAATATTCCCCCACCAGGACGGGTAGAAGTCTCCGTCGACAGCAAACCCTCCGTGATCATGGCCGCGGAGAAGGGAATTCTGTGCTCGGAAATGCGGACGAGGCCAGTGTGTCTCCGCAGTCGACGCCGCCCGGGCAGTTCAGTACTTCGGACCGACGAACTCATCCAGCCGGGCGACTGCGTCCCGCTTCGCTACCGAGATCATGTGCCAGTTCGAGAACCGCCACTCCACGCCGAGCCGGTCCAGCGCCGCTCCGCAGAGCCCGTGGATGTCTTTGGACCGGTTGCTGAACAGGTACCGCGGATACTCGTACCAGTGGTCGCCGTCCGCCCGGGTCTGCCGCACCCGGTTCATCCCCCGGTAGCCGTCGGAATGCATGAGCCCGCGAACGAAGTCGCCGGGGTACCGGTCGACGATGACTTGCTGCCAGTCGGCCAGTTCGATTTTCCTCTTGTGCTTCGGGCCTGGCCCATGCTGCGGGAACAGGCACGGCCAGTGCTTCGAGGTGCTCTTCACCGCCGTCATTCCCGTCCGTTGAGAACTGAAGACGGCCGACGCCGGCATCACCTGCCGGGTTGCGACTTCCGCCGCCGAGATAAGCCCGGGCCAGGCGTCGGCGCACGCTATCGACAGCAGGTACACGCCCTTCCGCTGAAGCGTCAGGCAGCCGTCACCGAGATAGAGGCCCAGCAAATATGCGTAGGCCGATTCGTCGAGCGGTACCTCGTCGCAGCGCGGGCACTTTCGTTTTTGCCTGCCATCGCCGACTGCTCGGCGCTTACCGGTGCGCCATTTCCGGACGGTCTGGAGGGGGACGCCGAAGATCTCGGCCACCTCGCGATCGTACAAACCCTGCTGGGAGAGGGACCGTGCTTTGTTCACAATGGACTGCGGGTGCATAGTTACATCGTCTGACCTCGCACTGACATTCGATCTTGAGATGAGCCCGTCAGGGTCTATAGTCGGCCGCGCAGACCCTTGTCCACACCGAGTCGGTCCAGTGCCGCCCCGCAGAGCCCGGGGGTATCTTTCAAGTCGTTATTGAAGAAGTACCGGGGATACTCGTGCCAGTAGTCTCCGTCTGCCAGGGCTCTCCGGACCCGGTTTATGGCTCAACAGCCATCTGAGTGGATCAGCCCGCGGACGAAGTCGCCGGGGTAGCGGTCGACTATGTCCTGCTTCCACTTGACCAGCTCGATCCTCGTTGGTGTGATCATGCCCAGCCCGTGCTGCGGAAACAGGTACGGTCAACATTTCGAGTAACTCATTACCTCAGTCATTTCGATCCGCTGGACGCCCAAGATACTGCAGGAGCTCAACACCTCCTGCATGGCGAGCGTGGCGGCGATGATCAGCCCCAGCCGCACATCTCCGCAAACACAGACATCGAGGACGCTCCGCGTCGATGGGACGATATATGCCCGTCGCCTAAACGGAGACCGAGGAGAACCGAGAACGTAGGCATACGCGATTTGTCGAGCGAAGTCCCATGGCGCCGAGGGCAGCTCGGTTAGCACGCCCTGGTACTGAGGTTGCGTCGGCTTGTGCCACTGAAATCCGATCCTGTTCACTGAACAGTGACGCAGGCTCAGCTATAGGAGCTTATGTCGGCCTGTCCGGAGTCAATCGGTGCCACTTTCGCGCAGGTTTCTGCTTGCCTAGTCGGTGCTTGAGGGAGGCGAAGTCGGAGATAACTCCGCTCAGTTTGAGTGCCGGAGGCGGGATTCGAACCCGCACGCCCTTTCGGACGGATCCTTTTGAGGGATCTATGTCTGCCGTTCCATCACTCCGGCTCGCACCCAGGCTGACCAAGCCTGATGAACACTAGAGTACAGCTTCCCGGTAGGCTCTAGCGTGTGAGCCAGAACGCGTTGCGAGTCGTGATTGCTGAGGATGAGGCGCTGATCCGCCTGGACCTCAAGGAAATGCTCGAAGAGGAAGGCTACTCGGTGGTCGCCGAGGCGGCCGACGGTGAGACCGCGGTGGAGAAAGTCACCGCGCTCAAGCCCGACCTCGCCATCTTCGACGTGAAGATGCCGGTCCTCGACGGGATCTCCGCCGCGGAGCGGATCGCCGCGGAGCGTCTCGCCCCGGTGGTGATCCTGACCGCGTTCTCGCAGCGGGAGCTGGTTGAGCGCGCCCGCGACGCCGGAGCTATGGCCTATCTTGTGAAGCCGTTCACGAAGGCTGACCTGGTGCCCGCCATCGAGATGGCCGTCAGCCGGTACACCGAGATCCGGGCGCTGGACGAAGAGGTCAACACGCTCAAGGACCGTCTCGAGGTCCGCAAGCTGCTCGACCGGGCCAAGGGGCTGCTCCAGTCCGAGCACGGGATGACCGAGCCCCAGGCGTTCCGCTGGATTCAGAAGACGTCGATGGACCGTCGCCTGACCATGCGCAAGGTGGCCGAAGCGGTCATCGAGGGAACGCTGGGTGCTTCGGCGAAAACCGAAGACAAGCCGAAAACCGAAGACCAGCCCGAGTAACGAGCAGGGACCCGGGGACCCGTTGGCACCGTGTCCGCCTTCCCCGGGCTGACACGTTCTCTACTTGGACCCCCGGGTCCGCTGTCGTTACGTTAGCGACATCGAGTCCCAACGGCAAAGTAAAGTTCAGCCGCGAGAAGCCTCTTAGTTGCCGGCTGATTCCGGGGTGTTCACCCGGGTACGTCACGCTTTGCCGTCTTCCGGTCCCGGTGCGACAACTGGCCCCGGGCATAGCGGCTGCGAACTGGGCAATCCCCCGGCTCCGGCACCGGCCCCGGGCGGCCCGGCCGCACCTCCGGCAGCGGAGCGTGTCCGGCGGACCATAGATAACAATCTCATAGCTTCGGCGTGTCGCTGTTCCGCCCAGCTGTTCCGCCCCGGCCGGGCTCCGGCCGGGGCGGCGGCGTTCCCCGGTGCTCGCACCGGCCGGGGGACGGGCCGCGGACGACAGCGGCAGCTCATTGTTCACGTTCTCATGGCTGAGAGCCGATCATCAGGAAAGCTCCGTAGTTCTCTCCAGGAACGCGTGACTTTTGCGATGTTTGCGTTCACAATCACTTGATAGCACGCGCATGCTGACCGGTCTCGGGGGCCCCAACGAGGCCGGCCATCAGAACCCTAGCGAAGGCATAACCCAACGAAGGGAAGCCCTCCATGCGCAGAAAGTTCACCCAGAGCAGTAGCTGGCTGAAGAGAAAACCGGTGGTCAGGACCGGGGCCGGTGCCCTGGTGCTGGCAGCCTCGGCCGCGCTAGCGCTGGCGACGGTAGCCCAGCCCGCGAGCGCCCAGCCGGCCGCCGCGCAGGCCAAGGCCGGGTACGGCGGCGCGCTAAGCGTCAGCAAGCAGTACTTCGGCAGCACCACCGAGCCGTATACCGGCAAGTCGACCCCGACGTACCGTTACACGCTGAAGAACGCCCGCGGCATGTCCGTCCGGGTGCTGTCCTACGGGGCGATCACCCAGTCGATCGGCCTGCCCGGCGCGAACGGCAAGGTCGCGGACGTGGTCCTCGGGTTCAAGACCCTGGCGGACTACGTGAAGAACGCCAGCCCGCCGGTGATCGCCAACGGCGGCCCGTACTTCGGCGAGACCGTCGGCCGCTACGCCAACCGCATCGCCAAGGGCACCTTCAAGCTGAACGGCAAGACCTACACGGTGCCGGTCAACAACGGCGTGAACGCGCTGCACGGCGGCCTGGTCGGCTTTGGCAGCCATGTCTGGTCCCAGGTAGCGCTCGTCCACACCGCCAGCTCCGTCGGTGTCACCCTGCAGCTGGTCAGCCCCAGCGGCGACTCGTCCGGTGCGGCCGGCAGCCCCGGCTGCCCCAGCGGCTGCACCGGCTACCCGGGCAAGCTCACCGTGGACGTCACGTTCACGCTGAACAACGCCGGGGACTACACCATCCGCTACCGGGCTCACAACGACGACGCCAAGCTGAGCACGGTCGTGAACCTGACCAACCACAGCTACTTCAACCTGGCGGGCGAGAACTCGCCGGCCGGCTCCGCCTACAGCCAGTACGTGGAGATGAACGCGAACCGCTACTCGCCGACCGACAGCACCCAGATCCCGCTGCCGCTCGCTCACGGGGTCCCGGTCGCGGGCACGCCGTTCGACTTCCGCGCGCCGCACACCATCGGCTCCCGGATCGACGACGTAAGCGCCCCGGAGAACCTCCCGGCTCAGTACGCCGCGGACAACCAGCTGCTCATCTCCCAGGGCTACGACCACAACTGGATCCTCAACCGGCAGACCCGGTCCACCACCGGTCCGGACGGCCTCAACCTGGCCGCCCGCGCCTTCGACCCGGCCAGCGGCCGTCAGCTGGCCGTCTGGACCGACCAGCCCGGCGTCCAGTTCTACAGCGGCAACTTCCTCAACGGAACGCTTACCGGCATCAGCGGCCACACCTACCGCCAGGGCGCCGGCTACACCTTCGAGACCCAGCACTTCCCCGACTCGCCCAACCAGTCCGCGTTCCCGTCGACCGTGGTCGGCCCGGGCCACACGTTCAAGTCCACCACGGTGTTCGCGTTCGCGTCGTAACCCCAGCCGGGGCCAGGCGCAGTCCTCAACTGTAAAAACACACCGGTGCCCGGCGGGCGACAGCCCGCCGGGCACCGCTGTCCAGTCATAGGATCGAAGGGTGAACGACAGGCTGCTGCTGCTCGACGGCCATTCGCTGGCCTACCGTGCGTGGTTCGCGCTCCCGGTGGAGAACTTCGCGACGACGACCGGTCTGCCTACCAACGCCGTCTACGGTTTTACCGCGATGCTCATCAACGTGCTGCGGGACGAGAAACCGACCCGCGTCGCGGTGGCGTTCGACCGCAGCGAGCCGACCTTCCGGCACGAGAAGTACGTGGAGTACAAGGCGGGCCGGAGCAAGGCCCCGGATGAGTTCCGCGGGCAGATCAGCCTGATCTTCGAGGTGCTCGACGCGCTGGGCATCTGCCACCTGTCCGCGGCCGGCTACGAGGCGGACGACATCATCGCCACCCTCGCCGCCCAGGCCGAGGCCGCAGGCGACGACGTCCTGGTGGTCACCGGGGACCGGGACACCTTCCAGCTCATCAGCGACCACGTGACCGTGCTCTACAACAGCCGGGGCGTGTCCGACATGCGCCGTTACGATCCGGCCAGCCTGCACGAGAAGTACGGGCTGACCCCGGCCCAGTACCCGGACTTCGCCGCGCTGCGGGGCGACCCGAGCGACAACCTGCCGAGCATCCCCGGGGTGGGGGAGAAGACCGCCACCAAGTGGATCACCGAGTTCGGCTCGCTGGAGAACCTGGTGAACCGGGTGGGCGAGGTCAAGGGCAAGGCGGGCGACGCGCTGCGCGCGCACCTGGGCAGCGTGCTGAACAACCGCGAGCTGACCACGCTGCTGCGCGACCTGCCGCCGGACGTGGTCGGCGTGACCCCGGCGGACCTCACGCCCAGGCCGTACGACCGGGAGAAGATCCACCAGCTCTTCGACACCCTGCAGTTCCGGGTGCTGCGCGACCGGCTCTACCAGACCTTCCCCGACGGCCTCCCCGGCGCCCCCGTCGCGGGCCAGGACGGCGCCCAGGCAGCGGGGGGCGACGCGCCCACCGCGTTCGAGGTGGACGCGTCTGTCCTCGGACCGGACGAGGTGGCGGGCTGGCTAGCCGAGCACGAATCGCCCGAACGAGCCGGGCTGGCCGTAGCGGGCACCTGGGCTCGCGGTACCGGCAACGTCACCGGCATCGCGATCGCCACCCCGGACGGCGCGGGCGCCTACCTCGACCCGACCGCGCTCACCCCCGACGACGACCGCGCCCTGGGGGAGTGGCTGGCGTCGCCGGACCGTCCCAAGGCCCTGCACGATGCCAAGGGGCCTATCCATGCCCTGGCCGCGCACGGATTCGTTCTGGGCGGGCTGACGTCCGATACCGCGCTGGCGGCGTACCTGGCGCTGCCCGGCCAGCGGACCTTCGACCTGGCCGACCTCTCCCTGCGGTACCTGGCCAAGGAGCTGGGCGATCCCGCGGGCGACAACGTGCAGCTGACGCTGGACGGGTCGGGCGAAGAGGAGGCCGCCACGGCGCTGGTCCGGCGCGGCTGCGCGTCGCTCGACCTGGCCGCGGCGCTGGACGAGGACCTGGAGAAGCGGGGCGCGACCCGGCTGCTCCAGGAGATCGAGCTGCCGCTGGTGGGCGTGCTGGCCGCGATGGAACGGACCGGCATCGCGGCCGACACCGATCACTTCGCGGAGATGTCCGCGAGGCTGTACGGCGAGGTCAAGGGGGCCGAGCAGGCCGCCTACGCGGTGGTCGGGCACGAGTTCAACCTCGGCTCGCCCAAGCAGCTCCAGGAGATCTTGTTCACCGAGCTGAGCCTGCCCAAGACCAAGCGGATCAAGACCGGTTACACCACCGACTCCGAGGCGCTGACCAGCCTGCTCGCGTCGAACGGGCACCCGGTGCTCGAGCACCTGCTGCACCACCGGGACGTGGCCAAGCTGAAGTCGATCGTGGACTCGCTGATCCCGATGGCGGACGCCGACGGCCGTATCCACACCACGTTCAACCAGATGATCGCGGCGACCGGGCGGCTGTCCTCGACCGACCCGAACCTGCAGAACATCCCGATCCGGACCGAGACCGGCCGGCGCATCCGCGAGGGCTTCGTGGTCGGGGCCGGCTACGAGACGCTGCTGACCGCCGACTACTCCCAGATCGAGCTGCGCATCATGGCCGACCTGTCCGGCGACGACGCGCTGATGGCGGCGTTCGAGTCGGGGCACGACTTCCACGCCGCGACCGCGTCCCGGGTTTTCGGCGTGGAGCCGGAGGATGTGTCGCCGGAGCAGCGGGCCAAGATCAAGGCGATGAACTACGGGCTGGCCTACGGCCTGTCCGCCTTCGGCCTGTCCGGGCAGCTGCGCAACTCCGTGGAGGAGGCGCGCGGCCTGATGGACGACTACTTCCAGGAGTTCGGCGGCGTCCGCGACTACCTGCAGTCGATCGTCGCCCAGGCCCGCCTCGACGGCTACACCGAGACGATCATGGGCCGCCGCCGCTACCTGCCCGACCTGACGTCGGACAACCGGCAGCGCCGGGACATGGCCGAGCGGATGGCGCTCAACGCGCCGATCCAGGGCTCGGCCGCCGACGTGATCAAGGTGGCGATGCTGCGCGTCTCGGCCGCGCTGACGGCGGCGGGGCTGAAGTCGCGGATGCTGCTGCAGGTGCACGACGAGCTGATCTTCGAGGCGGCGCCGGGCGAGCTGGACGCGCTGACGGCCCTGGTCAAGTCCGAGATGGCGGGCGCTGCCAGCCTGCGCGTGCCGCTGGAGGTTTCCACCGGCACGGGCCGCAGCTGGGCCGCCGCGGTGCACTGAGCGCAGCCCGCTGAACTGGAGCGATACTTAGCGGGGGAACAGCGGGAGCGGCTACGGTGTTCTTCAGCAAGAGTCAGGGCTGGCTGAGCCGTTGCCTAGTTGTAGCCGTGTTCAATTGACCAGCCAGGCATAACTGCATACCCTTAACTCTGCGCTGTGTCCTCGTGCGGTCTCGTTGCCGTCACCCGGCTCGCTTCGAGCGGGCCGCCTGGTGGTAAGGCCGCCGGGGCGTGCCGTGACCGTGACCCGGTCAGGCAAGTCCCGCGCGTTCACTGCATCCTTCACCGCGCGCATCATTCATTCCTGTCCGCATCCGGAGCCCACTTACTCATGACGAGCACCACGCAAGCCACCTCGACGACCCCCAAGGTAGCGATCAACGACATCGGGTCCGAGGAGGATTTCCTCGCCGCGATCGACCTGACCATCAAGTACTTCAACGACGGAGACATCGTTGAGGGAACTGTCGTCAAGGTCGACCGTGACGAGGTTTTGCTCGATATCGGCTACAAGACCGAGGGTGTCATCCCGTCCCGGGAACTCTCGATCAAGCACGATGTCGACCCGCACGAGGTCGTTAAGACCGGCGAGCAGATCGAGGCCCTCGTTCTCCAGAAGGAGGACAAGGAAGGCCGCCTCATCCTGTCCAAGAAGCGGGCGCAGTACGAGCGCGCGTGGGGCACCATCGAGCGGATCAAGGAGGAGGACGGCGTCGTCACCGGCACCGTCATCGAGGTCGTCAAGGGCGGCCTCATCCTCGACATCGGCCTGCGCGGCTTCCTGCCCGCGTCGCTGGTGGAGATGCGCCGGGTACGTGACCTCCAGCCGTACGTGGGCAAGGAGATCGAGGCCAAGATCATCGAGCTGGACAAGAACCGCAACAACGTGGTCCTGTCCCGCCGGGCCTGGCTCGAGCAGACCCAGTCCGAGGTGCGCCACACGTTCCTCAACACCCTGCGCAAGGGCCAGATCCGCAAGGGTCAGGTGTCCTCCATCGTCAACTTCGGCGCGTTCGTCGACCTGGGCGGCGTGGACGGCCTGGTGCACGTGTCCGAGCTGTCCTGGAAGCACATCGACCACCCGGGCGAGGTAGTCGAGGTCGGCCAGGAGGTCACGGTCGAGGTGCTGGACGTGGACATGGACCGCGAGCGCGTCTCGCTGTCGCTGAAGTCCACCCAGGAAGACCCGTGGCAGCAGTTCGCCCGCACCCACCAGATCGGCCAGGTCGTCCCCGGCCGGGTCACCAAGCTGGTGCCGTTCGGTGCGTTCGTCCGCGTCGAGGAGGGCATCGAGGGCCTGGTGCACATCTCCGAGCTGGCCGACCGCCACGTGGAGATCCCGGAGCAGGTCGTCCAGGTGGGCGAGGAGATCTTCGTCAAGATCATCGACATCGACCTGGACCGGCGCCGCATCAGCCTGTCGCTCAAGCAGGCCAACGAGGGCGCGGCCAGCGAGTCCTCGGGCGACGAGTTCGACCCGACGCTCTACGGCATGCCCGCGACCTACGACGAGTCTGGCAACTACCTGTACCCCGAGGGCTTCGACTCCGAGACCGGCGACTGGCTCGAAGGGTTCGACGCCCAGCGCGAGGAGTGGGAGCGGCAGTACGCCGAGGCCCGCGCTCGCTTCGAGGCACACCGGAAGCAGATCGAGGAGTCCCGCGCCAAGGCCGACGAAGAGGTCGGCGAGGACACGGGCGAGGCCGGCGCCCCGGCTGCCAGCCGCGCCCCGCGCGCGGCCGGCAGCAGCAGCAGCACCCCGCGCAGCGCGACCTCCAGCTCCGACAGCGCCGCTCCGCAGGGCACCCTG
>DASWUW010000928.1:0-1649 GCA_036406335.1 Trebonia sp. | reverse complement strand
GGCTGAGGCCGGCGGGCCCGTGTCGGATTTGTGTCGATCCAGTCCCTTAGTTCTTCGGAGACGAGATCAACGCCGATGCGGCCCGCACGGTCGTCGAGGTCACGGAAGATGCACTCGCCGTTGCCGAGGGCGCGCAAGATGGCCTTGTGCTCCTCGGACGGCTCCACACCGAGGAGCGACAAAACGTTCGTCACCTCGGAACGTTCCGACGAGCGGAACGCGAAAACACTGGAAATACAGTTCGTTACCTGTTCATGGAGCAAGTCGCCCGCGTTCTGGGAGATGAGAACGAGAGCAGTGTTCCGGGAGCGGCCCATGCGGGACACCTCCGGCACGAGCTTGGCCCCTTCCGGGGTCGCGGTGATCGCCCAGGCCTCGTCGAGGAAGATCGCCTTGGGGGCGGTGCGGTCGATGGTGTTCATCAGCCGCCGGGCGAACTGGGAGACCAGGTAGAGCAGCGCCACCGACAGCCGCTGCTCGTAGGAGTAGTCCTCCCGGCTGGTGCTGGTGTCGGGCAGGGTCAGCCCGCCCAGGGTAAACACGGTGGTCCAGCCCTCGGCGTCGATCTGCTGCCCGCCGGACGGCGCGAAGCAGAGGCGGGCCAGGCGCATCTCGGAGACCGAGCGCATCACCGCGCCCAGGTTCTTCCAGGCCGGGTCGTCCGACTCCTCCAGCATGGTCACGACCTTGCCCAGGCTGGGACGGGCCCCGCCGGCGATCGCGCCGACGGCCTGGATCATCGCCGACTCGCGTTCCTCGCTCATCCGCGGCAGCAGCAGGCGCAGTGTCTCGGTCGCCATCGTCCGCTTCTCGGCCAGGTCGTCGCCGAAGGAGAACGGGTCGAGCAGACCCGCCGCGGCCGACGAGAGCGGCAGGACCCGGGTTTTGCGGCCGGTCTTGGCCAGGTAGCGGGCCAGCGGCTCGGCGTCGCCCTTGGGGTCGATGACCGCGATCGTGGCGCCGCGCAGCGCCATCTGGTAGATCAGCAGCATGGCCAGGGTGGTCTTGCCGCCGCCGGGCTCGCCGGTGATCGCCACCGCGGTCGGGCGGTTGCGCGCCGCCGCCAG
Source organism: Trebonia sp. (assembly GCA_036406335.1). GTDB lineage: Bacteria > Actinomycetota > Actinomycetes > Streptosporangiales > Streptosporangiaceae > Trebonia. The sequence continues at coordinate 582 of DASWUW010000928.1, read as the reverse complement.
CATCGGGTCGAAGTGCACAACCGACCGGGCCCGGCCCAGGGTCTCGCCGATAAAGGGGCCGATCCAGCCGACGCCCTCGGCGATCCGGTCGCCCAGTTCCACCGTCGCGGTGGGCATGCCGCCGGCGATCGTGTAGAGCGGCTGGCGCTGCACGTAGGAGGACAGCCGGACCTTCTCCCCCGGCAGCGACTCCGACAGCAGGGAGAACTGGTCGCCGGAGGAGTTGACCAGGTCGATGCCGATGTCCCGGTAGTGCTCGGTGACCGCCTCGACCCGGCGGACCGCCAGTTCCCGGGTCGGCGCGGTGACCAGCACCCGGTGCCAGCCGTAGACGAACGGCAGCCGTTCCTTGGTGATGCCGTGCTCGAGCATGCGGGCGGCGGCGATCTGCTCGGCCAGCGCGAGGGGCGCCTCGGCGCCGGCCTCGCGGATGTGCGCGTCCATGTCGCGGGCGTGCGCCAGCCGGCGGGACACGTCCTTGGACGCCTTGGCCGGCGGGATCAGGTTCATCCGGGAGGAGATCTCCACCGGGAACGGGAGCGAGTCCGCGTAGTGCAGCCACGGCTCCCCTTCGGGGAACGA
>DASWUW010000927.1:0-3330 GCA_036406335.1 Trebonia sp. | reverse complement strand
GGGGGGAGCATCCCGGCCAAGCACCGACTGCCGGGCCATGCGGGCCGCCAGGCGCTCGGTCACCTCGGCGTCCGTCACGTGCGGGTGACGCTCGAGTACGGCCCTGGCGTAATCCTCGGTCTGCAGCAGGCCGGGAATGAGCGAGTGCTCGAACAGCCACAGCGCGGTCGCCTCCGCTTCGTACGAAGCGAACGCGCGGAACTCCACCGGGAACGTGGCGTCCCAGGTCTGGGAGTCAGCCCAGAACCGGGAGAACCACCCGCCCGCCGACGGGAACGCCGTATCGCAGACCGCGGCGAAGTGCGCGTCCGGCATCGTGAGGCCGGCTTCTATCCGGCTGACCGTCCCCTTGTCAAACGGCACCAGGACGCCCAGCTCGGCTTGAGTCAGGCCAGCCGCCTCGCGGGCCCGCCGGACCTCGGCACCGAAATGATGCATGGGGGAGGCGCCCGGAGTTAGTGTCCTTAGCTTCGGCATGGCTCGCCCTTTTCATTGCGGCGTCGCATGGCGTGGCGCGCCATTGACGGACAGGTACGAATTAGTCACAACCTAGCCCGCCAGCGGGGTTGCTATCACCACGCTCCGCTGTCGTCGCGTGATCGTGGGCCATGATCGGCGAATAACGCCGTTTTCGGCCCCCGATGATAAGCCGTCAGAGCGCTGGAGCCGGCGGGGTTTTCGTGCTCTGCTGGTTGGCTGTGAGGTTCTCCCTGCCGGTGCGCGCCGTCAACCAGAAAGTGGTCGTCAGCGTGGTGTTCGTCGCCGCGATGTTCATCAATATTATGGACGGGACGGTAGTTAACGTCGCGCTGCCCGCGCTGTCGCGGTACTTCGCGGTGCCGATCGGCTCGGTCAGCGGGGTGGTGACCGCCTACCTGGTGACGCTGGCGGTCGCGATGCCCGCCTCGGGCTGGATCGGTGACCGCTTCGGCGGGCGCAACGTCCTGCTCGCGGCGATCACCCTGTTCACCGTGGCGTCCGCGCTGTGCGGGCTGGCGACCTCACTGCCCGAGCTGGTCGCCTTCCGGGCGCTGCAGGGCCTCGGCGGCGGCACGCTGGTCCCGGTCGGGATGACGATGATCACCCGGGCGTTTCCCCCGGCCGAGCGAATCCGGGCCAATCAGGTGCTGATCGTCCCGACGCTGCTCGCCCCCGCGCTCGGCCCGGTCATCGGCGGGGCGCTCGTCGACGGCCTGTCCTGGCGGTGGATCTTCTACATCAACCTGCCGGTGGGCCTCGCCGCGGTCGCCGTGGGCCTGCTGTTCCTCCCGGCCGGCTCCGAGCACCCCGCCGGGCGGTTCGACCTGCCCGGCTTCCTGCTTACCGCGGCCGGGTTTCCGCTTGTCATGTACGCAGTGTCCACCGGCTCGTCGTCCGGCTGGTCGTCCCTGGCCGTGCTTGGCACGGGACTGCCGGGGCTGATTCTGCTCGCCGCCTTCGTGGCGGCGGAGCAGCGCACGGCTGAACCGCTGCTGCGGCTGCGGCTGTACTCCGGGCGCCTCTTCCGGTTCACCAGCCTGCAGCTCACGGCGGCCGGGGGCGGGTTCATGGGCACCCTGTTCCTGGTTCCGCTGCTGCTGCAGAGCGGCCTGGGCTTCTCCGCCCTCCACTCGGGCCTGTCTACCTTGACCGAAGCCCTCGGCGGCATGACCGGCGTGCAGCTGACCAGCCGCCTCTACAAGCGGGTGGGGCCGCGGCGGCTGATGACGGCGGGGATGGGCGGCACGGTCGCCGCCATCGGCCTGATGGCCCTGGCCGGACGGTCGGACGCCTTCTGGCTGATCCCGCTGCTGATGTACTTCACCGGCTTCTCGTTTGGCTTCGCGATGTCCCCGGCGCAGACCGCCAGCATGGCCGCGGTCAGCGCGGCGGAGACCGGGCACGCCTCCACCCTGCAGAACACCGTCCGGCAGGCGGGCGGGGCCGCGGGTGTCGCGCTGCTCGGCACCGTGCTCGCCGCGACCGGGGCCGGGGCCCGTGACCTAGCCGGCTATCACCTGGCGTTCCTGGCCGCGGCCGGCCTGATGGCACTCGGGGTAGCGGTCTCCTGGTTCGTCAGCGACGCCGACGCCGCGCCCACTATGGCCGCCGTTCCCCGGGACGGCAAACCGGAGTCGCTCCCCGAAGCTGCTTGAGCTGCGGCCCCGGCTAACCTTGGGCCTGTGGTTACTGCAGACGGCGCTGCCCTTTCCCTGGCCCTGGTCCGGGCGATGCTCAGCCGCTTCCCGCTGATCGACGGGCACAACGACCTGCCCTGGGAGCTGCGTGAGAAGTTCGCGCTCGACCCGGTGGCGGCGGGCCTGCGCGGACGGGTCGCCGGAATCCATACCGACATCCCGCGGCTGGTCGAGGGCGGGGTGGGCGGCCAGTTCTGGTCGGTGTACGTGCCGGCTTCGCTGGCGGGCGACACGGCCGTGACCGCGGTTCTGGAGCAGGTCGACGTGGTGCACCGGATGATCGCCGCCTACCCGGACCGGTTCCGCCTGGCCGTGCGGGCCGGCGACGTGCGGGCGGCGTTCGCCGCCGGCAAGATCGCCTCCCTGCTCGGCGCGGAGGGCGGGCACTGCATCAACAACTCGCTCGGCGTGCTCCGCTCGCTGTACGCCCTCGGCGTCCGTTATATGACGCTGACCCACAACGACAACGTCGGCTGGGCCGACTCGGCCACCGACGAGCCGGACTGCGGCGGCCTGTCCGGCTTCGGGCGCGAGGTCGTGGCGGAGATGCAGCGCCTGGGCATGCTCGTCGACCTGTCGCACGTGGCCGTCACCACGATGAATGCCGCGCTGGAGATGGCCGAAGCCCCGGTGATCTTTTCCCACTCCTGTGCCCGGGCGCTGACCGACAACCCGCGCAACGTGCCGGATGCGGTACTGACCCGGCTGGCGGGCAACGGCGGCGTGTGCATGGTCGCGTTCGTCCCGTTCTTCGTGTCCCAGGAGTGCACCGACTGGTTCGCGGGCCTGAAGGCGCTCGCGGCCGGCCGCGGCCTTGACCCGGACAACCTGGAGAAGGTCTTCGGCCTGCTTCCCGAGTGGGAGAAGGACCACCCGCTGCCCGCCGCGACCCTGGCTCAGGTCGCCGACCACATTGACCATGTCCGCGACGTGGCGGGCGTCGGCCACGTCGGCATCGGCGGCGACTTCGACGGCACCCCCGCCCTCCCCGTCGGCTTGCAGGACGTGAGCCGCTACCCGGCCCTGATCGCCGAGCTGCAGCGCCGCCGCTGGTCCGAGGCGGACCTGCGCGCTCTCGCGGGCGGCAACATTCTCCGCGTCCTGCACGACGCCGAGTCCAGCGCGGCCAGATGATCCGTCGTTCGCGGAGCGC
>DASWUW010000926.1:0-10067 GCA_036406335.1 Trebonia sp. | reverse complement strand
CGCAAACGAGGTACTCTTTGTCTTCTCTTGCGAAAACAGCAGACCTCAGAAAGAGGGCACGCCTGACAGCGGCGGGCCTTAGCACCGCGCTGCTGATCGCGGCCTGCAGCCCGGGCACCAGCTCCACCCCGGCGCCGACCGCGGCGAGCCCCGCACCCTCAAGCTCGAGCACCAGCGCGCCGTCCCTGACTGTCAGTGACATCGGTCCCACGTTCAGCGCCCTGAAGGCGCTCGCCCCGCTAGCTCCGGAAGGCAAAGGCAACGTAGCGGTCATCCTGCCGGACACCACGTCGTCCGCCCGGTGGCTTGAATTCGACGCGCCGTACCTCAAGGCCGCGTTCGCGGCCGCCGGGCTGCCGTCGGCGAACCTCACCGTGCAGAACGCCCTCGGCAGCGACGCCACGCAGGTGAGCATGGCGCAGTCGGCCATCACCAAGGGCGCGACCGTGCTGATCATCTGCCCGCTCGACTCGGGCACCGGCGCGCACATCGAGCAACTCGCCAAGGCGGCGGGGGTCACGGTCATCGACTACGACCGGCTGACACTCGGCGGGACGCGCGGGTACTACGTCAGCTTCGACAACGTCGAGGTCGGCACGGTCATGGGCCACGGGCTGGTCTCCTGCATGACCGACTGGGATGTGAGGGACCCGAACGTCATCGTGATGAAGGGTGCGCCGACCGACAACAACGCGACCTTGTTCGCCCAGGGCTACGACAGCCTCCTCGCGCCGTTCTTCGCCTCAGGCACGTACAAGTTCGCCAGCGGCCCGCCTGGCTCCTGGGACCCCGCCCAGTCGCTGAGTGAATTCCAGGAGCAGTCCGCCGCTCACAAGAGCATCAACGCGGCGCTGACGCCGAACGACGCGAACGCCACGGCGATCATCGACTACCTGCGGACACGGGGCGTCAAGCCGAGGACCTTCCCGACCACCGGACAGGACGCCTCGCTGGTCGGCCTGCAGAACATCCTGGCCGGCTACCAGTGCGGCACGGTGTACAAGCCGATCTACCTCGAGGCCGGGGCCACCGCCGCGCTCGCGATGTACCTGCGGGCCGGCCGGACTCCGCCGCCGTCGCTCGTCAACGGCTCGGTCACCGACGTGGTGGCCCAGGTCCCCGTCCCGTCCATCCTCGCCAACCCGGAGTGGGTCACCACGGCGAACATGAACGACACCGTGATCAAGGACAACTTCGTCACCTCATCGGAGCTCTGCGCTGGCCAGTACGCGTCCGCGTGCAAGGCTGCCGGGATCTCCAGGTAACTCAATCGGGGGCTGGTCACCATCGCTGTGAGCCGGGAGCGCTGGTCTTCGGTCAGGCCCCAGCCCAGGTGGCTAAGCGGCGAGGTGGGCCCGGGCGCAGGCACGGAAAGCGGCTACGAGCGCGCTGCGGTCACCGGTGCGGGTGGCGACGACGACGTGGGCTGGCTCGAGGCCTTCGACCGGGATCATGGTGAGGTCAGGCCGGATGCCGATGGCGTGCGGGCCGGCCGAGATGATCGCGGCATGCCCGGCCGCGATGAGCTCGAACTTGTCGGCGAGGGTCTCGGCGACCGGGCCGCCGGGCGCCGGCCGCCCGCCGGGCCGTGGGTTGACGCGCCACCGCGCATCCCATGCCGGGTCGGTATCCCGTATCTGGGCCAGCGGCTCGTCGGCGATGTCGTCGAGGGTCACCGATTCCTGGCCGGCCAGCCGGTGGCCGTGCGGGACCGCCAAGACCCGGGGCTCGTCGTAGAGGTCGGTCACGTGCAGTTCATCGGCCGGGAACAGCAGCGGGGCCACAACCGCGTCCACCCGGTGCTCAAGCAGCGCCGCGCGCGGCTCGTCGCAGCGCAGGGACAGGGTCCGCACGTCGGCGCCGGGATGCTGGTGGCGCAGTTCCCGCACCGCAGAAGTGACGAACAGGCCCGACGTGTAGCCGACGGTGATCCGGCCGGGCAGGGAGGCCGCCTGGGCCAGGGGCAGGAAAACCTCGCCGGCTTCGGTGAGCTGGCTGCCGCGCGGTGCGGTCGATCAGGCGGGCGCCGACCTGATGCTCCAGGCGGCGGATCTGCCGGGTAAGCGATGGCTGGGTGGTGTGCAGCGCCCCGGCGGCGCGCCCGAAGTGCCGGTGCCCGGCGACGGCGACGAAGGACTTCAGCAGTCGCAGGTCGAGAGCCGCGGACGGCAGCGGTGGCTCAGGCATGTCTCCAACATAGCCGCCGGGGACGGCTCCGAAACGCGCTCAGAAACTGCGGACATACCGAAGGCGTATCGCCGAATGCGGAACATTCATTGGACCGTGGGGCCCGGTGACCGCAGGCTGGAACCCGCAGGGCCACTACCTGGAATGAGGATGACCGACCATGGGGAAGTACGACGGCTCTCGCGAACCGGGTCAAGAACGAGTTCGGGACCCTTGACCTGCTATTCGTGAACGCGGGGCATCTTCCGGGCGGCGCCGATCGAGGCCATGACCGAGGCGGTTTACGACGAGGTGCTCGCGGTCGGGGCTCCCCGACGTCAGCGTGTACGCGGCCAGCAAGGCGGCGCTCCGCTCGATGACGCGCACGCTCGCGAGGGAGCTGCTGCCGCGTGGCATCCGCGTCAACGCGGTGAGCCCCGGCCCCATCGACACGGGCATCCTGAACCGGTCGCTGCCGGCCGCTGGCTGGCCTGCTCGTTCCGCTGGCCGAGTACGGCGGAGCGGGAACCGGGTTCATCATGCCGGGGCTGGTTCCTTGACGCGCACCGTGCCATCGGCCAGAATGTCGCCGTCGCGGCACCGGCTCTGGACCCGGCCGCCCTCGAATTGCTCGTTATAGAGACTGGCGTACAGCCCGTGGCGGCGCAGCAGTTCCTCGTGGGTACCGGACTCGGCGACGGTTCCGGCGTCAATTACGTAGATAACGTCGGCGGCCACGATCGTGGAGAGCCGGTGAGCGATGGCGATGGTGGTGCGGCTGCCCATCAGGGACTCCAGAGCCTGCTGAACGACCCGCTCGCTGGCGGTATCGAGCGCCGAGGTCGCCTCGTCCATGATCAGGATGCGGGGATCGTGCAGCAGCACCCGCGCGATCGCGAGCCGCTGCTTCTCCCCGCCCGACAGCCGGTAACCGCGCTCGCCGACCATGGTGTCAAAGCCGTCGGGGAACTCCATAATCCGGTCGTAGATGTAGGCCGCGCGGGCGGCGGCATCCAGCTCCTCCTGAGTAGCGCCGGGCCGCCCGTACAGCAGGTTGGCCCGGATGGTGTCGTGGAACAGGTAGCTCTCCTGGGTGACGAAGCCGATCGAGCGGGACAGTGCGGCCTGCCGCACGGCGCGCACATCCAGGCCGTCGATCTGCACCGCTCCGGAGGTCACGTCGTACAGGCGGGGCACCAGGTAGCTGATGGTGGTCTTCCCGGCACCGCTCGGGCCCACGAGCGCCGCCAGCTGGCCGCGCTCGACGGTCAGGCTGACGCCGCGCAGGGCCTCAGGGCCGCCCGCGCCGGGATAGGCGAAGTGGACATCGCGCAGCTCTACGCGGCCGTGCCGCGCGGTCGCGGGAAGGTCGACCGCGCCGGGTGCGTCGGTGATGTCCGGTACGAGGTCGAGGTAGGCGAAGACCCGGTCGAACAGGGCCAGGGAGGAGCGCAGCTCCACCGACACCTGCAAGAGCTGGCCGATCGGGAAATACAGCCGGGCCTGCAGGGTGGTGAACGCGACGATCGTGCCGGGAGAAATGGAGTGGCTTCCGTGGGCAAGGAGCAGCCCGGCCACCAGGTAGATCGCGGCCGGGGTGATCGACAGGAAGCTCTGGACGGTGGCGAAGAACGTCTGGCCGATCATCTGCTGACGCACCTGCAGGTCAGCCAGCCGCTGGTTTTCCTGCCCGTAGCGCCGCGCCTCACGGGCCTGGCTGCCGAATACCTTGGCCAGCAGGACGCCTGATACCGACAGGGTTTCCTCGGTAATCGCGCTCATCGACGCCATGGCTTCCTGGGTCGTCCGGGCGACCGCGCGGCGCCGTTCACCGACCAGTTTGGTCAGCCAGAAGAACACCGGCACGGTGACCAGCGAGACCACCGTCAGCGGCCAGCTGAGAATGACCATCGCGACGACGCTGGAAGCGAACGTAACCACGTTCGCGAGGATCGTGGACGCGGTCGTGGTGACAACCGACTCGACGCCGCCGACGTCATTCTGCAGCCGGGACTGGATCTCACCGGTTTTAGTAGAGGTAAAGAAGCTCAGCGGCAGCGTCTGCAGGTGGGAGTACAGGCGGTCCCGCAGGTCTCGCATGACCTGCTGGCCGACCCGGTTGGTGTAGAACGTCTGCAGCAGCCCGATCGCCGCGTTGATCACCGGGACCACGGCCATGACGGCGACCAGCACGTACAAGTCGTCTAGGCGCGGGCCGCCCCGCACGAACAGGACGTCGTTGAACACGACCTGGGTGAGCAGGGGGTTGATGATCCCGATGGTCGAGGTCACCACGATCAGCAGGGTGACGATGAGGACCTGGCCCCGGTAGGGACGGAACAACGGAACGATCCGCCGGGCCGTCCCCCGCGCCACCGGTCCAGCCGGGCCATCCGTCCCGGCAGGCCGGCCAGCGCCCATCACGGCACTAGCCCCTGGCTCGACCCCTGGTCGACGGCGAACCGCGCGGACGGGGTGCCTGGCTTGTTGTGCACGCCCGGCTCGGCCTCCGGATTGATGACCAGCACTTCCCCCTCCAGGCCGTCGGGATCGGTGAAGAACACCGACAGCGTCGGCCCGAAGTCAGTCACGAAACCGTCGGACGCGCCCGCCGTCGTCAGCCGCCGGCGAATCTCGGTGAACGCGCCGAGATCGGCCGCGCGCAAGCCGATGTGATCAATACGGCCGCGCCCGAACATCGGCCGCTGCCGGCCCGCCTGCGTGTTGCCCTCGATCTGGAAGACGTTCAGTTCCGCACCCGGGCCGAACTCGATGATCGACAGCCGGGCCCCGGGGAACTCCTCCCGGTCCAGCGTGATCCGGGCGTCGAACACCGAGCGGTGAAGCGCGTGCAAGGCATCCATGTCATTCGTAAGCGTGGCGGCATGGTGCAGCCCGTCAACCAGCATGATTAACCCTCTCTTAGTGGCGGCCGGCGCGGAATATCCGAGATGGCTGGCCGGTTCCACCACATAATATGTTGCCGACCACATAACTAGGAGCCCGTCATGGCCGTCACGACGCCAAGCGTCACCCTCATACCGAGCAGCCAGCGCCATCACGTCAAGGCGGGCTGGTTCGACAGCCGCCAGTCCTTCACCGGTCCGGGGAACGACCCGTTCGGTCACCTCGTCGTGCACAACGAGAGCATCATCGCCCCGGCCGCGGGTTTCCCGGTGCACGGTCACGAGAACGTGGAGATCGTCACCTGGATCTTCTCGGGAGCCATGGACCACGCCGACACCGAAGGCAACCAAACCACGATCTTCCCCGGTCTCGCCCAGCGGATGTCGGCTGGCAGCGGCATCCTGCATACCGAGATGAATCCCAGCGCGACACAGCCCTCGCACGGCGTGCAGATGTGGGTGCTGCCAGACCGGCGCGTCCGGCCGAGTTACGCGCAAGCTGACGTGTCCGCGGACCTGGACTCCGGCACGCTGATCCCGGTCGCGTCGGGCAGCAACCCGGACGCCGCGGTGGACCTGCATCGGCAAGACACCACTCTGTGGGCCGCGCGGCTCGCCGCCGGCGCCGGCATCGAGGTGCCCGACGGCGCTCAGGTGCATGTGTTCGTGCCCATCGGCGCCGCTGATCTCGAGGCGGCCGGGCGACTGGCATCCGGCGACGTGGCCCGCCTGTCGCGGGCCGGGCGCCGCAAGCTCGTGGCTGCCGCCGACCGAACCGAAATTCTCATCTGGCAGATGGGCTGACCGGCTATGGCCGGCTCCGCTGCGGCGGGGTCCGGCTCGCATGCCATCCGTCAAAGCGAGGACCGGTGAGCCGGGCAGGCCAGCCAGCCAGTTCCACCGCCGCGCCGTAGGCGGCGTCGGCGAAGGCGACGACGGCTTCCCGCGGGTGCCCGGCCGCCGCGGCCACCTCCCACGGGAGAGAAGCCAGCCCGGCGGCGGTATCCCAGGCGGCGCCGGACGTTCCCCACTCCCATTGCTCTATCCCGGACGGCGCGGGCTCGACATAGGCATAGAAAGCCGGCCGCGGGGCATCGGCGGAGCCGAACGAGAACCCGGCGGCGACGACCTCCTCATCCATTCCCCGCTGCATGAAGACCGGACGCCCGGCCGGCGGGGTTACCGCAGCGCCGCGGTAACGGGTCGCGGACAAGTCGAAGCCGCCCCACATCACCCCGACGCGCGGCCGGTGGCCACGATAGGGGGCCTGCCATCGTTCAAGGGCGTCGGCGGCGGCGTTGAATCCCGCCCAGATCAGGTGCGCGGCGTCTGGCTGCCAGGCGCGGACCTCGTGGTCAGCGTCCAGGCTGGGGCCGCCGGGAATCTCGGCGGCGACCGTGCTGCCGGGAGCCGGGAGGCCGAGTCCGGCAGCAGCGGTGATAAAACCCGCGTAGAACGCCGCCACGGACTGCGTGCGCAGTGGCGCCGTGCGGACACCCGTGCTGGCCTCGATGACGACGTCGCCGTCGAGCAGACGGTAATGCACTCTGAAGCTCACGTCGCGGACGCGAAGAGTACGCGTGGACAGCCCGCGCGGGGTGACCTCGAGGACAATGTTTCCCCAGGCGGGCTCGAAGAGCTGATCCAGGGTGTACTTGCCGGCGATCTGCACGAGGCGGCGGAAATAGTCGACGGCCGGAGCCAGCTCATCGTAGGGCAGCGCGGGCCACGGGTCTTCGCCAGTCGTCATGCGATGCTCCCATCAGCGGGCCGGGCTTGCCGACGGCCACGGACTATCCCCGCCCGAGGCAGTCGGGCAGCGATGGCGCGGCCCGCAGGCCGCCGGCCCAGATAGTAGTTGCTTGAGGAAACCATATTGCCCGCATCGTATCTCGTTGTAATTGCTTCGCGCAATTACAACCGAGTACCATGGGCGCGGAGGATGATCGCTGTGCCGCTCGGACCCAAGCACGCCGCGTGGCGCGCGCTTCTTTTCGCGCAGAACGCTCTGGTGCGGATCTTGGATGAGGAGCTCCGGCAGGAGTGCGGGACGCCGTTGCCGGTCTACGACGTCCTCATCCGGATCTGGCTCGCCCCCCGGCACACGCTGCGGATGAGCGAACTGGCGGACTCGGCGCTGCTGAGCCGCAGCTGGATCACCCGGCGCGTCGACCGGCTCGAGCGATCCGGGCTGGTCGAGCGTCTGCCAGCCGATGAGGACGGCCGGGGGGTCCGCGTCCGGCTCACTCCCGCAGGCCGGGAAACCTTCGACCGGCTCAACGCGTCCCACGCACGGTCGATCGAGCGGCACTTCTCGTCCTACATCACCGAAGAGGAGGCCGCGGTGATCACCCGAGTCCTGAACCGGGTCACGGCGGCCGCCCGCCAGAACCCGGCAACGGCAGAGGACCTGACCGGGGCGACGGGCGACAGGATCACCGGGGATGCTGCCGGATGATCTCCACCAGCAGGACCCACGCGGTGTAGACCGCGCCGAGGAACGCGGTGGGAACGGCGAGCAGCATCCAGTACAGCCCGCCGCCCTGCCGCAGGGCCAGTGTGATCCCCCCGGCCAGGAACAGCAGCGCGGGCACCTGGATGGTGGCGATCCGGGCCAGGTACCACCAGACGGGGTCGGCCGGGGAGTCGGGCCCGTGCCGCAGCTGTATCGCCAGCACGATCGCGGCGGTGCCGCCCGCGCAGGCGATAACTTCCGCCGCCAGCGCAGCCGGGCTTTGCGGCGCCAGTCCGAGGCTGGCGATCACCACCACCAGCAGCAGCAGCGTCAGGGTCTCACCCGCGCGGGCCGGCAGCCTGGGGAAGGACAGGATCCGTTCGAGGTTGATAGAGACCGCCACGAAAAGCAATCCGGTCAGCGAGGCCCCGGCGCCGACCTCGGCGGCGAGAAAGGTCTGCCAGGGCACCGCCGAGTAGGCGGCTGAGATGGTCATATGAGTTGTCCTCTGTGGTCGGCAACGTGTTATCAGCGGACCCGCCGCCCCCCCGCAGGTTCACGGTCGCACTGTTCGGTGCCACGATGATCAGGTGGAATCACGTGAGACCGGAGCCGGGCGGCCGTCCGCGGCAAGGGCTGCGGCACCGCCCCCATCGGGAAGCACCCGGGCCTCCGGTGAAAGCCGCGGGTGGTGGCCGATTGCCAGCGACGCCGCGGAGCAGCGAGGGCCGGTCGCGCATGCCGTATTCCGGATCTCGCGCAAGAACCGGAGCATGGCAAGCGACTTGCTCCGGCCACTAGGGCTATACGCCGGGCAGGAACTGCTGCTCCTGCAGCTGCGCGAGCACGACGGCGGCAGCCAGCAAGACCTGGTAGCGGCCCTGGGCCTTGACCATTCCACCGTGACCAAAATGCTGCAGCGGCTGGAGCGAGCCGGCCTGGTGACCCGGGAGCCATCAGCGGCCGACCGGCGGTCGACGCTGGTCCGGCTGACGCCCGAGGGACGGCGGCTGTGCGGCAAGGTCGAGGACATCTGGGCCCAGCTAGAGGAAGCAACCGTGGGCGGCCTGAGCGACCGCCAGCGCCAGCAGCTGCGGCAACTGCTGGCCCTGGTCGAGGGCGGCCTCCAGGCACCCCGCGCACCGCGACGCCCGTAATTTTCCCGGCGGCGTTCAGTGACCGGGCGGCCGCCGCGTCCCGGAAACCGATGTCGCGGTAGCTGGCGTCACCCAGCGGCTCGTTCTCCGATCGGCCGCGCCGTCTCCGTCCCGCGGAACTGCTGCCGACGTGGGCGCCGGCTGAAGTAGTTGCTTCTCGAAATCACATTGTCAGGATAGCAGGAAAGTAGTTGTTTTGAGCAACTAGATTCTCTAAGGTGAGCACAGGTGCCTCACGGACCAGCGCCGCGGCGCGTCTAGGCATGATCAGGCCGCCTCCCGAGGGGAGACGCCTTCCGAGCGAAAGGCCCCGCTGATGACCACCAAGCCGATCGTGACTCCTCCCGGCGAGGGAGACGTCTTGCAGTTCAGTCCCACCGAGCTGCTGATTTGGAAGGCCACTCTCGACAGCACGCAGGCCTTCGACCAGCTCACGCTCACGGCACAGCCCGGGCACGTTGGCGCGCCCGAACACGTGCACTCCCGCGTAGAGGAGTGCTTCTACGTGCTAGACGGCGCCTTCCGGTTCAAGGTCGCCGACTCCTTCGTGATCGCGGAACCGGGAACGTTCCTGTTTGTCCCCCGCGGCGTCGCGCATACCTGGACCAACGCCCTCGACGTCGCCTCCACTATGCTGCTCACCTTCGTGCCCGGCGGCATGAAAGCGTTCTTCACCGAAGCCGCGCCGCTCATGCACGCTGAGCCACTCGACCTCCAGGCGCTGACCGAAGTGAACGCCAGGCACGCCACCACCGTCGTCGGCCCTCCCATAGCCGCCGGGACGGCGCGGTCCGGAAACGACGGAAACTAACCGGCACCCGGGGAAATGAGGCAGGCACTCGAGTACGCGGTGCTGGCGTTCGAGACGGCTTCGCTGTCGCCTGCCGGTCCCAGCCGAGGCCCGGCCCCGAGGCGGACGAGGTAATCAGCCCGCCGCTCGACCCGGGCACCGACATCCTCGCGGGCGTCGGCCGGGAAATCCCCGCCTCGGTCCGCGACTGGGCCCTCACCGCCGAGCGGCACCCGGGTGGCACATACCCGCCACCCGCCTGGGTGATGGAGGAACTGCTCACCTTCGGCGGCCAGTCTCTCCCGGATCCTCCCGATCAGTGGCTGGACTACCTGGGATTCCCGCCCGCGCCTGGCACTGACCGTGGAGCCGGGGAGGTGAGCCGTCCGCCGGGGAGAATAACATCGCGTTCAGCGATGAGGGTGACGGCGAAGCGGTGCTGTTTCCGCACCGTTCCCTGTCTGCGGATTGGCTGACGCCGCCTGAGCGGCTACCGCGGGATTGTTGTCCACCGTGCCGGTTACGGCCGCAGCGACGATCACACCGACGGAGCCAGCGTGGCGGCCCAGGCCGAGCACTGCACGGCCGTGCTG
>DASWUW010000925.1:0-4518 GCA_036406335.1 Trebonia sp. | reverse complement strand
GAAGCGGTTCGGCATCGTGTACGTCGACTTCGCCACCCAGCAGCGCATCCCCAAGGCCAGCGCGGCCTTCTTCGCCCGGGTGGCCCGGGACAACTGCGTGCCGCCGCTGCCCGCCACCTGGCCAGTCTGACACCAGCCTGACGGCCTCTTGCTGTTATCCGAATCGGATCATGATCGCGGAACATCGCACCCTGCCTGAGGGGTGCGATGTTCCGCGAAAAGGTGGACCCGGGCGCGGAGGCGAGCCGAGGATCTCCCGCGAGCCAAAACGCGCGCCCTGTCTCCCGCGAGCCCTGTCTCCCGCGAGCCAAAGCGCGCGCCCCGGCCCGCGGACTGAGGAGGGAGGGAGCGCAGCGACTGACCGACGAGGGAGCAGGCCGGGGTCCCGAGCGCGCGGCAGCGAGCGGGACAGTACAGCGGCGAGCGGGACAGTACAGCAGCGAGCGGGACAGTACAGCGGCGAGCGGGAAATCAGGTCAGGGTCGCGAGGGCCTTCTGGTAGTCGGCGATGTCGCGGGCCTGCGGGATCGGGTTGACCACGGACCAGCGGACCGTGCCGGCCTTGTCGATCACGAACGTGCCCCGGGTAGCCAGCCCCCGCTCCTCCTCGAAGACGCCGTACTGCTTCGCCACCGCGCCGTGAGGCCAGAAGTCGGCCAGCAGGGAGAACTGGAAGTGCTCGGCGTCGGCCCAGGCCCGGTGGGTGAAGAACGAGTCCACGGACACCGTCAGCAGCTCTACGTCATCCCGGTCGACCTCCGGGAAGTCTTCCCGCAGGGCACACAGCTCACCGCTGCAGACCGGGCTGAACGCCAGCGGGTAGAACACCAGCACCACGTTCTTACGGCCGCGGAAGCTGGACAGCCGTACCGGCGTGCCGTGCTGGTCGGGGAGCTCGAAGTCAGGGGCCTCGTCCCCGGTCTGAACTGCCATGCCTGAATCCCTCGTTTCGGTCCGTGCGGGAAGCCCCGCCTGCTCCCCGCCAGCCTAGTAGGCGCCGGGAAAGCCGGGGCAGCAAGCCGCCCCCGTTCGGGATGATGGTCTTAAGGGCGGCCGGCCCGGGCGGCCTTCTAGCGGCGCGCCTTCGGTGCCACCAGCCGCGAGCCGGACCAGTCCCTGGCGGCACTGACGCTCGACGTCTGGGCGAGCCCCGCGGTGGGGGCCGCCTCTCCGATATCACTCGGCTCGACATGGCCGGGCCTGCCCGACTTCGGCGTGAGCAGCCAGATATAGCCGCCGTCACCTAGTGGTGCCAGGGCATCGACCAGGGCATCGACCAGATCCCCGTCGTCTTCCCGGAACCACATCAGGACTACGTCAACCACGTCCTCGTAGTCCTCGTCGACCAGCTCGACGCCATCGACTGCCGTGATCGCCTGGCGCAGCTGCTCATCGCAGTCGTCGTCATAACCGAGTTCCTGTACTACCTGGCCCGGTTTGATACCGAGCCGCTCGGCCTGGCCGCGTTCATCTTGCGCCTGGCGCGCGGTCGCGCTCACTGACGTTCCTCCCGAATCCTTCCCCGCGTCCCCCCGGCTGCCTTCACCGCTTTAGTGGCCGCGTCAGTACTTCTTGTTGGGACAGTTCACACTGGGTCGGCCCCGTGCGCAAGTGGCAATCTGGCTAGCGCGGGAAACCGCTCCCTTTTGTTGACCTTCTGCGAGTCGCGCAACGCCGCGCTGAAGACGGGCGCTGGTACGTACGGTAACCGGTAAGGTCACTTTCCGCGACTCGAAACCGTCCGGGGCGCCCGAAACAGCCAGCCGGAGCGGACTGAGACTCATCTCACCGGCGGCGACCGGTTACCGTTTGGGTAGCGAGGAAAATCAGGCCAAGACGTACCCCGATTGACCTGAGCCGGCTTCAGTGGAACTACCCGCGGCCAACAGCAGCGGAATGCGGAAGGCGAGGATAGGCGGCGTGACATCCGGACGTCAGCGTTACTCGATCATCAGCGACGGACTGCCCACCCAGCTGCCGGACATCGACCCGGATGAAACGCGGGAGTGGGTCGACTCCTTCGACGCCGTCTCGCGCACCCGCGGCCGCGAGCGGGCCCGCTACCTGATGCTGCGCCTGCTCGAGCGGGCCCGCGAGCAGCAGGTCGGTGTTCCCGGGCTGCGCTCAACCGACTACATCAACACGATCCCGCCCGAGCGGGAACCGTGGTTCCCCGGCGACGAGTACGTCGAGCGCCGCATTCGCGCGTATATAAGATGGAATGCCGCGATTATGGTGTCCCGGGCGAACCGTCCCGGCGGGGCCGGCGTCGGCGGGCACATCGCGACCTACGCGTCGGCCGCGTCGCTGTACGAGGTGGGGTTCAACCACTTCTTCCGCGGCAAGGACCACGGGGAATCCGGCGACCAGGTCTTCTTCCAGGGGCACGCCGCGCCCGGCATCTACGCGCGGGCGTTCCTCGAGGGACGGCTGAGCGAGACCCAGCTCGACGGGTTCCGCCAGGAGCAGTCGCACCGCGGCGGCGGCCTGCCGTCCTACCCGCACCCGCGGCTGATGCCCGACTTCTGGGAATTCCCCACCGTCTCCATGGGCCTCGGCCCGCTGGACGCCATCTACCAGGCCCGCTTCAACCGCTACCTGCTGGCCCGGGAGCTGCACGACACCTCGCGCTCGCACGTGTGGGCGTTCCTGGGCGACGGCGAGATGGACGAGCCGGAGGCACTCGGGGCGATCGGGCTCGCGGCCCGCGAGGAGCTGGACAACCTCACGTTCGTCATCAACTGCAACCTGCAGCGGCTGGACGGGCCGGTCCGCGGCAACGGCAAGATCATCCAGGAGCTGGAGGCCTACTTCCGCGGCGCGGGCTGGAACGTGATCAAGGTCGTCTGGGGCCGCGACTGGGACCCGATCCTGGCCCAGGACACCGACGGCGTGCTGGTCAACACCATGAACACCACCCCCGACGGGCAGTTCCAGACCTACAGCGTCGAACCGGGCGAGTACACCCGCGAGCACTTCTTCGGCTCCGACCCGCGGCTGCGCAAGATGGTGGAGCACCTGTCCGACGACCAGCTGCGGAACCTGTCCCGCGGCGGCCACGACTACCGCAAGGTGTACGCGGCGTTCAAGGCGGCCCGCGAGCACGTCGGCCAGCCGACCGTGATCCTCACCCACACGATCAAGGGCTGGACGCTGGGCAAGGACTTCGAGGCCCGGAACGCCACGCACCAGATGAAGAAGCTCACCGTGGCCGAGCTCAAGGAGTTCCGCGACCGGCTCTACCTGCCGATCTCCGACGAGGCGCTCGAGGCCGACCTCCCGCCGTACTACCACCCGGGCGCGGAGTCGGACGAGATCAAGTACATGCAGGAGCGGCGGGCGGCGCTGGGCGGCTCGCTGCCCCGCCGCCTGGTGCGGGCCAAGCCGCTGCCGCAGCCGCCCGAGTCGGTGTTCGCCGAGTACCGGCGCGGCTCGGGGAAGCAGTCGGTCGCCACCACCATGGCCTTCGTCCGCATTCTGAAGGACCTGATGAAGGACCCGGTGATCGGCGAGCGGTTCGTGCCGATCATCCCGGACGAGGCGCGGACGTTCGGCATGGACTCGCTGTTCCCGACCGCGAAGATCTACTCGCCCCACGGGCAGACCTACGAGGCCGTGGACCGCAACCTCATGCTGGGCTACAAGGAGTCCGAGCGCGGCCAGCTCCTGCACGAGGGCATCTCCGAGGCCGGGGCGATGGGGTCGGTCATCGCGGCGGGCTCCGCGTACGCCACGCACGGCACGCACATGATCCCGGTGTACGTGTTCTACTCGATGTTCGGCTGGCAGCGGACCGGGGACCAGATGTGGGCGCTGGGCGACCAGCTGGGCCGCGGGTTCCTCCTCGGCGCCACCGCCGGCCGGACCACGCTGACCGGCGAGGGCCTGCAGCACAACGACGGGCACTCGATGCTGCTGGCGTCGGTGTCCGAGGCCTGCATCTCCTACGACCCGGCCTTTGCCTACGAGATCTCGGTGATCACCCGGGACGCGCTGCGCCGGATGTACGACTCGTCGCCCGGGCACCCGGACGGGGAGGACATCTTCTACTACCTCACCGTCTACAACGAGCCCTACCAGCAGCCGCCGGCGCCCGACACCGAGGGCCTGGACGAGGGCATCCTGCGCGGCCTGTACCGCTACTCGCCCGGGCGGAGCGACGCCCCGGGCGAGGACACCCCGCGGGCCCAGGTCCTGGCCTCCGGCGTCGCGGTGCCGTGGGCGCTCAGCGCGCAGCGGCTGCTGGCGCAGGACTGGGGCGTCTCGGCGGACGTCTGGTCGGTCACCTCCTGGACCGAACTGCGCCGGGACGCGCTCGCCTGCGAGTCGCACAATCTGCTGCAGCCGGGCGACGGGGCGCGGGTGCCCTACGTCACCTCCGCCCTGTCCGGCGCGCCCGGGCCGGTGGTGGCGGTCTCCGACTGGATCCGGGCGGTGCCCGACCAGATCGCCCGCTGGGTGCCGGCCGAGGCGTACACCTCGCTCGGCACCGACGGGTTCGGCTTCTCCGACACCCGC
>DASWUW010000924.1:0-3560 GCA_036406335.1 Trebonia sp. | reverse complement strand
GCGTTCCCCGAGGGCCGGCTGGACGACCCGCCGCTGCGCGCGGTGCACGAGGCGATCGAGCACGTGCTGCGCGGCCACGAGCCCTATCCCGCGGTGGTGGTCGACGCCCGCTGGGAGCTGGTGGCGGCCAACGGCGCGGTTCCCCTGCTGACCCGGGGCGCGGCCGCCGAACTGCTGGAGCCGCCGGTCAACGTGCTGCGGCTCAGCCTGCACCCCCGGGGCCTGGCCCCGCGCATCGCCAACCTGGCCGAATGGCGGGCCCACCTGCTCGAACGGCTGCAGCGGGAGATCGAGGCCAGCGCCGACCCGGCGCTGATCGCGCTGCGCGACGAGCTGGCCGGCTACCCCTGCCCGGCGGCCGCCGCCCGCCCGGATACCCGGGCGATCGGGGTCCCGCTGCGGCTGCGGGCCGGGGACACCGTGCTGTCGCTGTTCAGCACGACCACCGTGTTCGGCACGCCCCGCGACGTCACGCTGTCGGAGCTGGCGATCGAGTCGTTCTACCCCGGCGACGAGCCGACGGCCGAATTCCTGCGGCACTACGCGGCCTGAACGGGGACGTGGCTCACCAAGCGGGCCGGCTCGGGTGTCGCGTCGGGCAAGCGGTCACCCTGGTAGGGGGAGCATTTCTTCACAACCCGAGAAGGGCGAGACGGTCGGCGAAGCGAGTGCGAGTGTCGTCGGCTATACCGGGACGGGCCGCGTAGAAATCGAGTTGCTGTTGGAGCAGATTACTCGGAGGCACCTTTTTCTTTGCTATGATCCACTCTTCGCGACGGTCCGATTGAGGCCAGCCGAGGGCGTCGACAACTGCCGCTTCAATCGGCGCACGGCTTTCGCCGAGGAATTCACGCTCGGGGCCGGCTATTTCCGGCTCACCGGGAAGGCCGAGCGCGGCGACGATGCGGCGGGCGATCTTGACGAGAGTGAGATTAGTAGGATGCGAAAAAGTATGCATCGCCAAACCGTCTAGCAGCAGATCGCTTGAATAGACGTCGAGGGGTTGCTCGCGTCGGCGCAGTTCGGCCTGGGAATTTCGGGCATTGGCGATGACCATATTTGCTGTCGGGGCCGGCCACCACGCGGCCGCCCGGTTGACCGACAATCCCTGCTGAGCGGCGGCAATAACGCGCAGGTCGTGATAGCCGGTGATCGGAGCGTCGACGCGCTCCCCGCTACCAAGGTGGGCGTTCACCTGGTACGGGAAAGCCGAGGTGTCGTAGGTAACCGGAAAAGTGATCAGCCGGGCGTCACCTGGCAGCAATTCGGCCAGCTGGCTGGTGCCGCAGCCAGGTATCCGGTACTCGTCCCGGACGGGTTGGCTTATGAGTACGGCGGTTCGCGGCAGGACGTCTCTGCGGAGATGCTCAAGTCCCGCTTCGCCGATTTCGAATACCGGCGGCAGCTGCGCCACCCGCAGGCCGGCGGCCCGCGCCGGACTCTCGATCAAAGCGGCAATGGGCTTGGCCTGACAGTTACCCCATACGACGACCAGGGGCGCACTTGATGACACGGGCTGGCGCTTTTACCGGTGGGCGGCGGCAGACATCTCAGGCGATCCAGCGGACTCGGTTGATGCTGAGGCCGGGGGCAGCGCGCATGAAGGCGATGACGGTCAGCAGCTCGCGGTTGCCGTCGGTGGGCGTAGGCACGGATCCTCCCCGGACACGTAGTGGACGGAAGTAGTTGCATCGGCAAGGCTAGGGGATATGACCACCCCCCGCCAGACCGCGACGGAGATGGCCGAGGCGGCGCAGGCCTGGCTCGGTCGGCTGGACGCTGAGCAGCGGCCGGCCGCGCAGTGGGCAGGGCCGGCCGACGACGTCAGCGAGGCCGAACGCCGCCGGTGGTTCTACACACCGACCGATCACGGCGGGCTTACCCTGCACCAGCAGCGGCCCGCGCAGCAGCGCGCGGCGATGACGCTAGTGGCCGCCGGGCTTTCCCTGGCCGGGTACGTCACGGTCGCCACCATCATGGGGCTCGAGAACGTACTGGACCGGACCGAGGGTTTCGCCGTCCGGTTCGACCGTGAGCGCGGCCGCGATCCCGGCCTGTACTACCTGCGCGTCTTCGGCACCCCGGGCGACGCCGGCGCCTGGGGCTACCGGTTCGGCGGCCACCACGTATCGCTCAGCAACCTCGTGGTCGACGGCGAGCTGGTCGCCGCCACACCGTGCTTCATGGGTGCCGACCCGGCCGTCTCACCCCTGCTCGGCGGCGCGCTGAACCGGCCGCTGGCCCGGGTCGAGGACCTGGCGCGCGAGCTCGTGCGGTCGCTCCCGCCCGAGCTCGCGCGGCAAGCGGTGCTGCTGCCGAAGGCGCCGCCCGATCTCGTCACGGCCAACCGCACCACTGTCAGCGAAGGGGACCGGGTCATTCCGCTCGCAGGCATCTGGCGCGGCGCGCGGTTCCCCGACGACACCGAGCAGGACAAGCTCCAGGCGCTGAGCGACTCCATCGACGACGCGGCCGGGTACACCGACGCCGACCACGAGCTGGTGGCGTATTCCGCCGCCCCCAAGGGCGTGCCCGGCAGCGAGCTCGACGGCGGCCAGCGCGACCTCCTGCGGTCGCTGCTCGACACCTACTTCGGCCGCGTGCCCGACAGCGTGTCGCCGATGGCGGCGTACGACGATGCCGCGCTCGACGCCGTGTTCCTCGCCTGGGCCGGCCCGCTCGAGCCGGGCGCGCCGCACTACTACCGGCTGCAGGGCCCGCGGCTGCTCATCGAGTGGGACAACACCCAGCGCGACGCAAACCACGCCCACTCAGTCTGGCGGAACCCGGAGTCTGACTTCGGCCTCGACGTGCTAGCCCGGCACCGGACCAGCCACCACTAGGCGATTCGCTTTCAGGCGAACGCTGTGAGGGACAGGTTGTTGCCGTCGGGGTCGGGGAACCAGGCGACCTGGTCGCCGTTGGGCGCGGTCCAGATGCCGAGGTCGTCCTGGTTCATACCGTCGTAGCGGGTGAACGTGATCCCCTTGTTCACCAGGTCCCGGACCGTGACGGCGATGTCGGGCACCGTCCAGCCCGCGATGGTGAAGGGCCGGGGCTCGTTCCCGGGCACCGGGGTAACCCGCAGCATCGTGCCGCCCGCGTCGAGCACCAGCGCGAAGGGAGACTCCTCGGTGACGCGCAGCCCCAGCGTCCCCGCGTAGAAAGCCTTGGCCGCGGTCAGGTCGGCTACCGGGATGAAGCCGGTGAACGGCGCGTCTGCCAGCATGCCAGCGACCCTACCAACCGGCACTCGGAACAGTCCGGAGGCCAGGGCGTTCGCTGATACGCGGGTTCCCCGGGCAAGCCGGCCCGCCTTACCGGGCACCAGGCTCGACCTCACACCCTTGGTAATCCCGGCCCGACGCCGGTCTCCGTGCCGTAGGCGAGGGTACGGACGGGAATGCCTGGTTGTGACTTCGGCTTCCTGGCCGGGGCTGGGCATCGCGCCGCGTACCCGGTGGTGCCAGAATGGCGGGCGTGGACTACCCGCACGCACCCGTACCCGCGTTCCTCTTCGACCTCGACGGGACGCTGATCGACAGCGTCTACCAGCACGT
>DASWUW010000923.1:0-7682 GCA_036406335.1 Trebonia sp. | reverse complement strand
AAGCTGCCCGGTGCGTAAGCGCGAGCCCCAGCCAGCTGGTAGCCGGAATCGGGGTGGTGGGACCGGGCCTGACTTGTGCTCTTCCCCGGAGCTGATCGGCTTGAACGGTGAAGTACGCAACCACGGCCGGGTCGGTGATATGCTCTTGCGAGCGGGAACACAAGCCCGCTGAACAAGGTCCTGTAGAGCAGTCGGAGTGCTCGCCACCCTGTCAAGGTGGAGGTCGCGGGTTCAAATCCCGTCAGGACCGCAGCGGTTGGAGCGCACGCTGCATCGCGCCAAGGTCAGGTAGCTCAGTCGGTATGAGCGTCCGCCTGAAAAGCGGAAGGTCGACAGTTCGATCCTGTCCCTGACCACACATCCTCTCTGATCTGCGGAAACGCGACTTGGTCGTGCTGGGTGCTCCGTCCACTCGATGCGCACAGCGCTTATCGAGCTTTCTTGTATCGTGCGGCCATCACAAGGGCGATCAGCGAGAGTGACCGTAGGTCGGCGACCGCTCTAGAGGGCGCAGAACGGCAATCTGAGCGCGCTCCGCCAGCCACCTCTACGTGTCCGGCGCTCTCGCCAAACGGCCGCCTGGTCAGGGACGCTTTGTCGGCTGGGTCGCGAGGGCGGCCGACTCGGAGGCGGCCCCGGCCGGTGACTTGTGCAGCCAGGCGCCCGCGATGCGAGCTGCCTTCGCAGACAGCCCTACCCCGGTAGCCATGGACGCGATGACCACCCACGACGAGACGTTCAGCTGTGCCGCGCCGGACAGGCCGTGGCCGAGGTTGCAGCCGCCAGCGATCCAGCCGCCCGCGCCGAGCAGGAAGCCTCCCGCTGTCAGCCGGGCGTAGCGCACGGGCGTCTCGCCCCGCAGCCACCACCCCCCGGCCGTCCGGGCTGCGACAGCGGCACCGGCGATGATGGCCAGCAAGAAGGCGATCAGCCACCAGTTGGGTGATCCGGATGCCACGCTCGCGGCAGCTCCGACGGTGCTCGGGCCGAAGCTGGCCCCGCCGGCCCTGGCCAGCACCCAGCCCGCGATCGTCACCAGCCCCAGCGCGACGCCAAGCTGCCGGGTATTCCACTGCCACGCGAACGCGGGCCGGTCGGCCGACCGCCATCGCCACAGCACCGCCGCCACCACCGCCAGGAACACCGCCGACAACGCCAGCCGCGGCACGCCCAGCACCCCGGCGAAGGTCCCCGCCACACCTCCTGGCAGCACCGTAGGCCCGGGCAGGTGAACGTGCCGGGCCGCCAGCTCCCCGGCAATCCACCCGGCCAGCCCGGCCAGCGCGCCGACCATGCCCGACCCCAGCTTGTAGAACAAGCCCGATACGCACGAGCTGGCCACGGCCATCCCGGCCCCGATCGTCAGCCCGCCGACGATGTCCGCCGCCGGCGTGAACGCCAGCCCGGTGTTCAGTCCCCGCGACCACGGCGCCAGGTACAGCAGCGACAGGCCGACCGACGCGACCGAGACCCCCAGCAGCCAGCCACGCAGCAGCAGCGTCCGCCCGGTCAGCACGGACGCGAACATCGAGTAGAAACACAGCTGACCCCGCTGAAGCACGTACCCCATGCCCAGGCCAGCCGCCGCACCCGCCGCCAGCGCTGCCACCACCTGCCGCCACCTCCGCCGCTCATCGCCCCCAGTATCCCGCCGCGACCAGCCGCCACAGCTTGCGGGCAAGCCTCCGGAAGACGACAGGACGAACAGCTCACCCTACGCCTGATCCGCCGGGGGCCACGGCCTCGCGACCGTCCTGCCTGGTGGACGGGTGTATTGGGTCCTGCTAGCGTGGGTCTTGCACCTTCCGCCTAGCGCGGTTCCGCTCGTCAGTGACGTCCGTTTTCGTAGGTCTGCATAGCGCTTGGCGCGGTTGGCGGTCGGCGACGTCCAGGCGGCTGACGAGCCAGCCTTCAGCCGGCCGCGTCCTCGATCAGCGCGTCGCGCGCAGTTTCGAGAAGTACGACGAGCGCGTCGAATCGGTCGGGGCCTAGCGCCTCGCGGGTGCGGTGCTCGGCCGCGAGCTCGCGGCGTACCCCGTCGGCCGAGGCAATGCGGCCCGCGTCGGTGGCATGAAGGCCGACCGTGCGGCCCGCGCCAACGCGACGCTCGATAAATCCGAGCCGCTCCAGGCGATCTGCCGCCTGGCTCATCGCCTGCTGGCTCTTGCCGAGGCGGCGGGCGATCTCGGTCACCGTCACGCCGGGCTCGGCCAGCACCGCAGCGAGCAGATGGTTGAGCGGGAGGGAGAGAAACGTGCCCGCCAAGGCGGCCTCGCCACGCTGCTCGATCAGCGTGCTGACTTCGCGCAGCCGGGTCCGCAGGAGCCCTAGGCCCTTGGCTCCGGGCCCAGATTCCGTCCCGGGTGTCGTTGCGTCCAGCTCGTCCACCCTTTGAGGGTACTGCCGGTCATTGATCCTTGTGTTCACAAAACATTGTGAACACAAGGTCCTGTGATAAGGGGACGCCGACTAAGGAACAACCAGGGAGGAAAGCCGAAGATGCGGGTATTCGTCACCGGCGCCACGGGATTCGTCGGCTCGTTCATCGTTCTGGAGCTAATTGGCGCAGGCCATGAGGTAGTTGGCCTTACCCGTTCAGACGCAGGCGCCGAGGCGCTCACCCGCGTCGGCGCAAAGGTCCTTCGCGGTGACGTGAACGACCCGGAGACGCTGCGCGCGGGTGCCGAGGAGGCCGACGGCGTCATCCACGCGGCCTTCGATCATGACACCGCTAACCAGAAGCAGCACAGCGAGAACGACCGGAAGGTCATCGCGGCGCTCGGCGCGGCGCTGGCCGGCCTGGGACGGCCGCTCGTTATCACCTCAGGCACCGGTCTGGTCCAGTCGGCGGCCGGCCAGCCGGCGCGGGAGCAGGGGCGCGTCGCCTTTATCGGCGAGGGCCGGAACCGGGTGCCTGCCGCCCATGTCTCCGACGTGGCCCGGCTCTACCGACTGGCGCTGGAGAATGGCGAGGCCGGCGCCTGCTACCACGCGGTGGCCGAGGAAGGCATCCTCCTGCGCGAGATCGCCGAGGCGATCGGTGCGGGGCTGGGCCTGCCCGTCGAGTCAATCACGCCGGCGGAAGCGCCCGGTTATTACGGGTGGCTGGCACGACTCGCGGAACTGGATCTGCCGGCTTCCGGCACCCTGACCAGGCAGCAGCTGAGCTGGAATCCCAGCGGACCGGACCTGCTGGCCGACCTGCGCGAAGCCGACTATGACGCGGTATGAGGAATCGGCCACAGTCGCGACGCGGATGCTGACCTGACTCGGACATCCTTAAAAAACTGGAGAAAACAGCCGAAAATGCAATAGAAGCAAAGACGCGTCGGCGGCGGCCTATAACAAGCCGTCGTTGACCGCTGACGGTCCTTTCACTCCGACAATGGAAGCCTTTCGTGAACTGGTACTGTCTGTTCACGCCTTTGCCGAGTCAGTTAGCTCGGCACTGATAGCAAATACCGTCACGCCAATCCCCCCGAGGAGTCCCCCGGATGAAGGTCAAGCTGCTGGCTGCCGCCGCTGTGCCCCTCGCTCTCGCGGCCGTCGTCGCAGTGTCGGGCCCGGCCCGCGCCGGGACCGTCCACGGGTACCCGAACCCGGCCGCGTACGCCGAGGCGGTCAAGCTGTCCCACCTCAAGACGGTCGGCACCTGCACCGGGTACGTCCGCAGCAAGTTCCCGGAGAACGAGCCGTCCGACGTCTCGTCCGGGCACAAGCTGGACGGCAAAAGCCTGAGTCTCCGGTACTACGTCATCGAGCTGGACTCTTCCGGCGCGCACATCCCGGCAGGCAAGTCCGAGTCGTACATGACCGGCACCCTGCACAACGAGTACACCGGTAAGACCATCACGCTCAAGCACGGCCCGGACACCACGGCCATCCAGGCCGACCACGTCGTTGCCCTGGGCGATGCCTGGAAGGTGGGGGCGTGCCACTGGCCGTCGTCCAAGCGGGAGTCGTTCGCCATCGACGTGGCCGAGCTGCGGGCCGTGGACACGCACGACAACGAGGTCAAGTCGGATAAGGACGCGGCCCAGTGGCTTCCCCCGGCGAACCGTACCTGGTACGTCGAGACCCAGATCAACGTCAAGGCGAAGTACGGCCTGGGGGTCAGCGCCGCTGAGCGCAGCGCCATGACGAGGGTGCTCAAGACCGGCAAGTGACCCAGGTAGCTCGCATCCCGGGCCACCTGGTCTTTCTCTGCCTTCGAGAGCCGGATGACAATCGCCAGCAGCGACCCAGGTGCCCGAGTGCGCGGAGGTCATCGCGCACGGCGCCGCGGCCCTCTGCGCGGGCGGACGCTGGGCCGTGCTGGACCTCAAGGTTCCCGGCCGCACACCGGGGTGGCTGGCACAGCCGGGTCAACTGGGTGAGCTGGAGGCAGCGCGAAGGCCGGTCAGCGCCAGCACTTCCGCTTTCGTGAACCCGGGGGCGACCTGCTCAACTGCCAGTTCTCTGTCTTTGCGGCGGAACTGCGCCAGATCGGTCACCAGGATGTCGACGCAGGCCTTGCCGGTGAGCGCATAGCTGCAGCGCTGCACCACCTTGGGCCGGTCCTGGCGGTCACGGTGCTCCATCATCACCATGACGGTACGCCCGGACGCGACCAGGTCCATGGCGCCGCCGATGCCCCCGCCGACCATGCCGTCGGTCTGCCAGTTGGCGAAACTGCCCTCGGCGTCTACCTGGTAGGCACCCAGGACGACCACGTCTACCCGGCCGCCCCGCACCATCTCGAAGGCGGTCACGCTGTCGAAGTAGGAGATACCCGGGCTCGGGGTGACGGGGTATCCGCTCGCGTTGAAGACATCCGGGTACGTCTGCTCGTCGGGAACGATCGCGCCGTAGCCGAGGATCCCGTTCTCGCCGTGCAGGATGAGGTGCCGGTCACCGGCATAGGAGGACAGGTAGCTCGGTATGCCGAGGCCGAGGTTGACGTACGAACCTTCGGGCAGGAGGGACGCGGCCAGCTCCGCCATCTGCCGGCGCGTCCACGCGGGCTTGCCGTTGTAGGTGCGGGGAACGTCGTGGTCACGGCCCGCGGGACCGTGTTTGGGCAGCGTGCTGACTACGGTCTTGCGGACGACACGCGAGACGAAGATGCCGGGTAGCCCGATTCGCTCCGGGGGGATCTCGCCCGGTTCGACGACCTCGTCGACCTCCACGATGGCGACCCGCGCCGCCTTGGCGAAGCTAGGCCCGAAGTGCTGGTTGGCACCGCGGAACTCCACGTTGCCGAGGCGGTCGGCCCGGTGCCCGGCGATGAACGCGTAGTCGACCGGGAGCGCTGTTTCCAGCAGGTAGGGCTTGCCGTCGAAGTACCGCACCTCTTTGCCGTCGGCGATCAGGGTGTCCAGGCCAGTCGGGGTGTAGACGGCCGCGAGGCCAGCGCCGGCCGCCCGGAGGCGCTCCACCAGCGTGCCCTGCGGGACCAGTTCAAAGGTCAGCCGGCCTTCCCGGATCAGTGCCTCCGCCGCGGACGAATCACCTCCTCGCGCCGTAAACGAGACGATCAGGTGCCGGATGCGGCCTGCCTCGACCAGAGTCTGGGCGCCGGGCGGAATCGTGTTGCCGACCAGGCAGAGATCCCTGGTGCCGCGCTCACTGAGCGCGGCGAGCAGGGTGGAAGGTGCGCCCGCGCTCGAACCGAAGCCGGAGACGGCGATCGACGCTCCGTCGGGCAAGTCGCTGATTGCGTCGGCAGGCGAGATACGCAGCTTGTCCATGGGACTAGCCTGCGTCCGCAGGATCGCAGTGACTAGATCGACTCGCGCCAAAATGACCGGGCGGCGACTGTGTCATGGCTCCATCGGCCCCCGCGCCCGTGGCGGTACCCCGGGTTTCCCGTAGGCGACAATGGACGGGTGCAGGTTGCGATCCTGGGGCCGCTTGAGGTCCGTGACGACGACGGCGAACCCGTCGTCATCTCGGGTGCCCGGCTCCGGGACCTGGTCGCGCGGCTGGCGCTGGCCGGCGGCCGGCCGGTGAGCACCAGCGCGCCAGCGCGTCCGCCTCCTCCAGGTACTGCGTAGTCAGCAGCACCGTGGACCCGTCGCTGATCAGGCGGCGGACCACGTCCCACATGTCCTCGCGCTTGGCCGGGTCGAGCCCGGTGGTCGGCTCGTCCAGGAAGATCACGGCCGGCCGGCCCACCAGGGAGGCGGCCAGGTCAAGGCGCCTGCGCATGCCGCCCGAGTAGGTCTTGGCGACCTTGCCGGCCGCTTCGGTCAGGTCAAACCAGGCGAGCAGCTCGGCGGCCCGGGCCCGGGCGTCCTTCTTGGGCAGGTCGAGCAGCTGGCCGATCATCACCAGGTTCTGCGTCCCGGTCAGGTCTTGGTCGACGGAGGCGAACTGACCGGTCAGGCCCACGGTCTCGCGGACCTTGCCGGGCTGGCGCAGTACGTCGAATCCGTTCACGTCGCGCTGCCGCCATCCGGGCGCAGCAGGGTGGCGAGAATGCGGACCGCGGTGGTTTTGCCCGCGCCGTTCGGGCCGAGGACGGCGTGGACCGTCCCCGTGCGCACCGCCAGGTCCACGCCGCGCAGCGCCCGGGTCTTGCCAAAGCTCTTGACCAGGCCGGCGGCCTCAATGGAAAGGTTTGTCATGCTTCTCAGACTGCCGGGCCCCGCTGGCACCGCGCGTACACGGCGCTGTCACGGCGCTGTCACCGCCCTGGCCTGCCGCCGCCCCGTCACGAGCCTGGTTAGCCGTGGTCGACGTGCCTGGTGAATTCCAGGATGGCGGCGGAGAGGGCCGAGGGGGCTTCCTGCGCCACCAGGTGCCCGACTCCCTCAAGCCGCACCGAGGTGACCTGGCCCGCGGCCACCTGCCGGAAGGTCTGCTCGGTGAGGGCGGTACCGGAGGCGTCGACGGTGAGAACCGGGACTGCCAGCGGCTGCGACTCGGCCAGGATCCTGGTCTGGCCGTCATCGGCGAAGACGGACTGGTAGAGACCCTCCGTGCCGCGCCAGCCGCCCGGGCGCGCGTACGTGCGGGTGAACTCGTCGATATCGCTTTCCGGGACGGATCCCGGGACCGCGGTCATCATGGGATAGGCCCAGTCGCCGATGAGCTGACGCTCGCGGCCGGGGAGAAGCAGGGCCGGGATGCCTGGTGCGGCGAGAAACCCGACGTGCCAGGAGCCGCCGTGGGCGACATCCGCGAACGACTCGAGTCCGAAGCCGGCCAAGGTCGTCTCGACCGCGATGAAGCTGAGGACGTCACCGGGATGCGTGGCGGCGAAGCGGAACCCCAGACCTCCGCTGATGTCCTGGCAGAGCACGTGGACCGGCCCTGCGCCCAGGTGCTCGGCCAGGTGGTGCAGGTCTTCGGCGGAGGTGCCGGCGTCGTAGTCGCCGTCGGCGGCGCTGGAGTCGCCGAAACCGCGCAGGTCCACGGCGAAGACCCGGTGCGCGGCGGCCAGCCGCGGGATCACCCGGTGAAAGGCCCACCAGGTTTCCGGCCACCCGTGCACGAGCAGGATCGGGGAGCCGCTGGTGCCGGCGGACACGTAGTGCAGCCGGGTTCCGTTGACGTCGGCCCGGTGATGGGTGATGCCGGGGATGGTAGCGCCGACGGGGGCGATGACAGGCACGGAGGACTCCCGAAATAGACAACCTTGGTTGTCCAAGACAATAGACAACCCAGGTTGTCCTTGTCAACCGGCGTCATAGACTTGC
>DASWUW010000922.1:0-2883 GCA_036406335.1 Trebonia sp. | reverse complement strand
CGGCGGTTGCTGCTGGTGCTGGACGACGCGGCCAGCAGCGAGCAGGTGCGCCCGCTGCTGCCGGGCGCCGGCGGGAGCCTGGTCCTGGTGACCAGCCGCCGGCACCTGTCCGCGCTGGACGACGCGACCGCGCTCAGCCTGGATACCCTGCCCCCCGACGAGGCGGCCGCGCTGCTGGTCCGCCTCGCGGGCCGGCCCGCGCTGAGCCGGACCGACCCGGGAGTCCGGGAGATCACCCGGCTGTGCGGGTACCTGCCGCTGGCGATCGGACTGATGGCGCGGCAGCTGCGGCGTCATCCGGCCTGGACGGCGGCGCAGCGGGCGGCCGGGCTGGCGGCGGCGCAGGACCGGCTGGGGCTGATAGAGACGGAGAACCTGTCGGTCGCCGCCGCGTTCGACCTGTCCTACGGCAACCTCAGCGCCGACCGGCAGCGGCTGTTCCGGCGGCTGGGGCTGCACCCGGGGACCGGCATCGACGGCTATGCCGCCGCCGCCCTGGACGGCATCAGCCTGCCGGCTGCCCGGCGCGGCCTGGAGGCCCTGTACGACCAGTACCTGCTGACCGAGCCGGCCCAGGGCCGGTACCAGCCGCACGACCTGATCCGCGAGCACGCCCGGACCCTGGCCGGCCGCCTTGACCCGGAGGAGGACCGGAACGCGGCCGCCAGCCGGCTGCTGGACTACTACCAGCACACCGCCGCTCTCGCGAATACCCGGATCACCCGCCAGACCCGTCCCCGGCCGGCCGGGGACGGCCCGGTGCCGGCCGCGGCCCCCGCCCTGGACGATATGCAGCAGGCGCTGACGTGGGCCCGGGCTGAGCGGGCCAGCCTGCTGGCCTGCATCGACCATGCCGCCGGCACCGGCCAGGACGCCAGGATGACCGCCCTCACCGCCGGCGTCAGCGGGCTCTTGATGCGAGACGGCCCGTATACCGATGCCGTCGCCCGGCACACCGCCGCGGCCCAGGCCGCCCGGCAGTCCGGCGACCGGCACAGCCATGCCCTCGCGCTCAACGACCTGGGCACCGCGTGGCACCTGACCGGTGGTTACCCGGATGCGGCGGGCGCTCAGGAGCAGGCGCTCGGCCTCTACCGCGAACTCGGTGACCGGCTGGGGCAGGCCAACACCCTCTCCAACCTGGCCGCCATCTGGGTGATGACCGATGACTACCCGGCGGCAGCGCGGGCTCTGGAGGAGGCGCTCGGCCTCTACCGTGGTCTCGGTGACCGGCTCGGCCAGGCCAACGGCCTCAATCTGCTCGGGATGGTCCAGGGTCTCACCGATGATTACCCGGCGGCGGTGCGCACCTCGCAGGAGGCGCTCGGCGTCTACCGCGACCTCGGCAACCGGGGGGGACAGGCCAACGCCCTGCTGCAGCTGGGGAACGTCCTGCAGGTTACCGGTGATTACCCGGCCGCGGCGCGGGCGCTGGAAGAAGCGCTTAGCATCTACCGCGACCTCGATGACCGGCTCGGCAAGGCCAACGCCCTGGACCTCCTGGGAACCGTGCGGGGACAGACCGGCGACTATCCCGCCGCGGTGCTGGCGCTGGAAGAGGCGCTCACTATCTTTGCTGACCTGGGCAACCGGATGGGCCCGGCCAATATCTTCCGCGGCCTGGGACGCGTGCGCCGGCTAGCCGGCGATTACCCGGCCGCGGCCCGCGCGCTAGACGAGGCGCTCGCCGTTTACCGTGACATCGACTCCCGGCGCGGCATAGCGGAGACGCTCAACGAGCGGGGAACGCTGCACCGGGTCACCGGTGAGCTCGCGCTAGCGCGGCAGTGCCATCAGGAGTCCCTGGACACCGCCCGCGAGATCGACAGCTCCTGGGACGAGGCGCACGCGCTGGCCGGCCTGGGCCGGTGCGCCCGGGCCGGCGGTGACCCCGGGCAGGCGGAGCGCCTGCTGCGGCGGGCACTGGAGATTTTCCAGCGGACCGGCGCGGGTGAGGCTCCGGAACTCCTAGCCGAGCTGAATCTTGCCGTCCCGGATGACGAGCAGGTCTTACCCGGCCCTCATCGGGTCAGCGGCGATTCGAAGTCGAGCACGATGCGGCCGCGGAGGCCGCCTGCTGCGAGGCGCCGGTGCGCCTCGGCGGCGCGGCTGGCGGGCATGACCGCGGCGACGGGCAGCGTGAGCGTCTGGTCGTCCGCCAGGTCGCGCAGCTCTTCCAGCAGCGGCGTGTCGGTCACACTGCCGAAGGTGGAAACCGGGTGCACCGTGATGCCCCGGCCGGCCGGGCCGCTCCAGCCCTTGAGGGTGGCGATGACACCGCCGTCGGCGACGGCGGGCACCACCGCGGCGTCCAGGTTGGCCCCGTCCAGCAGCCCGGGCACGCCGTCTGGCAGCAGAGCGCGGACCTGGTCCGCGAAGCCGGCCCCGCGGGGGACGACGTGGGCGGCGCCCAGTCCCCGGACGAGCTCCTCCTCCCCCGCCGCGGCGTCGGCGATCACCGTCAGTCCCCGCGCCCGGCCCAGCTGCACGGCGTACCCGCCGACGGCGCCGGCCGCCCCGGTGACCGCGACCGGCTGCCCGGCGGTGAGATCCAGGGCGCGCAGCGACAGGGCGGCAGCCGCGGCGTTGAGCAGAAGCGTGGCGGCTTCGGCGTCGGTCGCGGTCTTGGGGGCGCGAACCACGGACCGCTCGCTGGCCACGATCTGCTCGGCGTAGCTGCCGCCGTGCGGGCCCATCGGCACCACCAGGGCGATCACCCGGTCGCCGACCGCCAGCCGCCCGCTGCCTCCCGGGCCGACCTGGTCCACTACGCCGGCCGCGTCCATACCCGGAATCCGCGGCGGCGTACGCTCCGCGAGCTGCGCCGCCCGGCCGCCGGAGCGGAAGGTGATGTCGGTCGGGTTCACCGCGACCGCGTGCACC
>DASWUW010000921.1:0-1822 GCA_036406335.1 Trebonia sp. | reverse complement strand
GGACGTTCCCGGTCCTCGACCCCGCGACCGAGGAGCCGCTGGCGGAAGTCGCCGACGGGACCGTGAACGACGCGCTCGACGCGGTCGGCGCCGCCCAGGCCGCCCTGCCCGGCTGGGCGGCGACGCCGCCCCGGCAGCGGGCCGAGGTGCTGCGCAAGGCATTCGAGCTGATGACCGCCCGGTCGGAGCAGTTCGCCCGGCTCATGTCGGCGGAGAACGGCAAGTCGCTCCGCGACGCCCGCGGCGAGGCCGCGTACGCGGCCGAGTTCTTCCGCTGGTACGCCGAGGAGGCGGTCCGCATCGAGGGAACCCTGATGCGCGCGCCGTCGGGCGCTAACCGGATCCTCACCCTGCACCAGCCGATCGGCGTGGCGCTGCTGATCACGCCGTGGAACTTCCCCGCCGCGATGGCCACCCGCAAGATCGGCCCGGCCCTGGCGGCCGGGTGCTCGGTGGTACTCAAGCCCGCCGAGGACACGCCGCTCACCGCGCTTGCGCTGGCCGACCTGCTGCGGGAGGCGGGCGTGCCCGACGGCGTGGTCAACGTGGTGACCACGTCGACGCCGGGCCCGGTGGTCGAGGCGATGCTCGGTGACTCCCGGGTCCGGAAGCTCTCGTTCACCGGGTCGACCGAGGTGGGCCGCATCCTGCTCGCCCAGGCGGCCCAGAGCGTGGTCAACTGCTCCATGGAGCTGGGCGGCAACGCGCCCTTCCTGGTCTTCGAAGACGCCGACCTCCCCGCCGCCGTCGAGGGCGCGCTGATCGCCAAGATGCGCAACGGCGGCGAGGCGTGCACCGCCGCCAACCGGTTCTACGTCCACGAGGCGGTCGCCGACGAGTTCAACGCGGCGTTCGCCGCCCGGCTGCGGGCGCTAGTCGTCGGCCCCGGCCTGGACGAGGCGACCGAACTCGGCCCGCTGGTCAATGAGGAGACCCGGTCCAAGGTGGCCGGCCTGGTAGCGGACGCCAGCGCCCGCGGCGCCGCAGTCGTCACCGGCGGCCGGGCGCCCGAACGCCGCGGTTACTTCTACGAGCCGACCCTGCTCGACGCGGTGCCGTCCGACGCCGTGCTGCTCGGCACCGAGATCTTCGGCCCGGTTGCGCCGGTGGTGCGCTTCACCGACGAGGCGGACGCGGTCCGCTGGGCCAACGCGAGTGAGTTCGGGCTCGTCTCCTACGTCTACACCCAGGACCTGCGGCGCGGACTGCGGGTCGCGGAAGCACTCGAGGCGGGCATGATCGGGCTCAACCGGGGCCTGGTGTCCGACCCGGCCGCGCCGTTCGGCGGCGTTAAGCAGTCCGGCCTCGGCCGGGAGGGCGCCCACGACGGGCTCTTGGAGTACACCGAGACCAAGTACATCGCCACGGACTGGTAACGGTATTCGATCGCTTCGGGCCGGACCTGGCCGGGGTTCGCCACTTAAATGCGGCGGACCCCGGCATTGCCCGCCAGCAGGGCCGCAGTGCTCACGGACAGCCCGACACGGCTGCCAACCAGGCATGATCCACTGCAGATCCTTAAGCAGAAATTAGCAAGTGTTTATCAGCTTCATGATTTGGCGACGGGCTGAGCGCACGCCAGAACGCCGATAGTGTAGGCCTGCGCGTTGAATAGGGAGAAATACGGTCGGTACTGCGGAGGTATTAGCCAGGATGGCGGAATCACCAGCTTCAAGCCGTGGGTTCGATCGGGATGTTGTGGTGGTTGGCGGGGGCGGTCATGTGGGGCTGCCGCTGGCGATCGCGTTTGCTGACCGCGGGGCGCGGGTGGCGATTTACGATGTGAGCGAGGCGGCGGTGGCGGCGGTGAACGCGGGGCGGC
>DASWUW010000920.1:0-3420 GCA_036406335.1 Trebonia sp. | reverse complement strand
GGGGTATGGCGCGCAAGAGCATGGTGCTGTCGGTCGTCGTGTCCGGGGCGGCGCCCGCCGCGGACGTGGGATCGCTGGTCGGGCAGGCGGTGCAGCGAGGCTGGACGGTGCAGGTGATCGCCACTCCGTCGGCGCTGGCGTTCTTCGACGCCAGCGAGATCGAGGCGGCGGCCGGGTCCGCGGTGCGCAGCTCGCACCGGACGCCGGGAACGCCGCGGTCCCGGGTACCGGATGCGATCGTCGTTGCGCCGGCCACGTTCAACCTGCTCAACCAGTGGGCGCTGGGCATCGCCGACTCGTACGCGCTCGCCGTGCTGGCCGAGCAGACCGGAATGGGCCTGCCGATTGTCGTGCTGCCGTGCGTGAGTTCCCCGCTCGCGTCCCGGCCCCAGTTCAGCCGCTCGGTGAAGGCGCTGCGGGCCGAGGGCATCTCGGTCATGCTCGGGCCCGGCGGCACGGCGCCGCCGGGTGCGGCCGACGACGCGTTCCCCTGGCACCTCGCGCTTGACGAAGCGGCGGAGATGACCGGGTTCGGCGCCGGCGACACCTAACTCAGGCCGCCCGCGGGGGGGCGGCCGGGACCCCGGACGGTAGGGTCGGGGCGTGGACCGGGCTACTGAACGGGAACGGCTGAGGCTGACCTTCGACGCGGTCGCCGCGGACTACCAGGACGCGCGGCCGGAGTACCCGCCGGAACTCTACGAGGCCCTGCTGACGCTGAGCGGGGTGCGACCGGAGTCCGACGCGCTGTGCGAGGTGGGGTGCGCCTCGGGGAAGGCGACGCTGCCGCTGGCGCGGCAGGGGTTCGCGATCACCTGCGTGGAGCTCGGGGCGGCCCTGGCGGTCGAGGCCCAGCGGAACCTGGCCGGCTTCGACCGGGTGACGGTGGTCAACGCGGACCTGGAGACCTGGCAGCCGCCCGCGGGCGAGACGTTCGGGCTGGTGTTCGCGGCCACGGCCTGGCACTGGATCGACCCGGGACTGAAGTACGCCAAGGCCGCGGCGCTGCTGCCGCCCGGCGGGCATCTCGCCTTCTGGGAGGCGGCCCACGTGCACCCCGACGGCGGCGACCCGTTCTTCACCGAAATCCAGCACGTGTACGACGAGATCGGTTTTGGCGTCCCGGAGGGCTACGTGTTCGCCAAGCCGGACACGCTGGCGTCGCAAGCGGACGAGATTGCCGCCTCGGGGCGGTTCGCCGACATCCAGGTGCGCCGCTTCGACTGGGAAGTCCGGTACTCAGCCGAGGAGTACATCCGGCTGCTGGAGACGTTCTCCACCAACCTGACGATGGAACCGTGGCAGCGGGACCGGCTGTACGGGGAAATCCGCACCCGGCTGGCGGCCCGGCCGGACGGACTGGTCCGCCGGCACTGGGGCGCGGTGCTGCACGTCGCCCGGCTTGAGCCCTGACCGGTGACGGCGCGGGCACCTCCGGGAGCCCGGGGACTCCCCAGGCACGCAAGCTCGGCCTCAAGCCCGGGCTGCGGGTGGCACTGGACGCGCCGCCGGACGGCTGGGAGCCGGACGGGCCGCCCCCGGGGCTGCGGCCGGCTGACGAGGACGGCGGGGCCGACGTGATCATCGCCTTTTTCCGGACCGCGGCCCAGCTCCCGGAACGGCTGCCCGGGCTGGCCGCGCGGGTTTTCCCCGGCGGCGCGGTCTGGGCCCTGTGGCCGCGGCGGGCGGGCGGGCACGTCAGCGACATTACCGACCACGAGGTGCGGTCCTGCGCCCTGGAACTCGGCCTGGTCGACGTTAAGGTCGCGGCGGCGGACCAGGACTGGTCCGGGCTGCGCCTGGTCTGGCGGACCAGCCGCCGCTGACCCACCGCGCGACAAAAAAGCCGGGAAATCTCGGCCGCCGTGTCGGATCGGCGGTGCCGCCGTTCGTGGCATTGGCGCCGGAGCTCTCAGCGAGCGCCGCGACCGAGAAGGAGACTCGCGTGAAGTACGTAATGCTCATCCTGGACACGCCGACCGAGCCGGCGCCGGACACCGCCGAGCACGGGGCCTGGTACGCCGAGGTCGGCGCCTGGTACGAGAAGTGGGGCGCGACCGGAAAGCTGGACAGCGGCCACCAGCTGCAGGGGCCGGAGACCGCGAAGACCATCCGGTCGGGCACGGTGACCGACGGGCCGTTCATGGAGACCAAGGAAGTGCTCGGCGGCTACTCGGGAATTGAGGCCGACACCATCGACGAGGCGGTCGAGATCGCCAGGACCTGGCCCGGTGTCGACCGCGGCTGGATCACCGTCGAGGTCCGCCCCGTCCTGAACATGGGCTGACCAACGGCCCAGCCCCGCCCGCGCGGACAGCGCGGGACGGGGGGGCGTCCCCCGGAAGATCACAGCGAAAGGCCGCGGGTGAGCAGCTCGCGCTCGGCCGGGTTGGCCGCCAGCGCGAGCGCTCGCTCGCGGACCCGCTCGGCCTCCGCCTCGCGGCCGAGGGCGCTGAGCAGGGCGGCGCGCAGGGCGTGGAACAGGTGGTAGCCGTCGAGATCGGCGGACAGGGGCTCGATCTCGGCCAGGGCCTGCTCCGGGCCGATCGCGTACCGGGTGGCCACCGCCCGGTTCAGCAGCACCACCGGAGAGGGCGCGAGCTGCTGAAGCCGGCTGTAGAGCAGCCGGATCTGCCGCCAGTCGGTCTCCGCGTAGGACGGGGCCTGCGCGTGCAGCGCGGCGATGGCCGCCTGGACCTGGTAGGGCCCGGCCCGGTGGAGCGCGATCGCGCGGTCGAGGTAGCCCGCCGCCTCGCCCGCCAGCGCCTGGTCCCACTGGGCCCGGTCCTGCTCCCCCAGGCGGACGAGGCGGCCCCAGCCGTCGAAGCGTGCCCGGGCGCGCGACTCGTGCAGCAGGAGCAGCGCGAGCAGGCCGAGAACTTCCGGCTCGCGCGGCATCAGCCGGTGCAGTGTCCGGGTCAACGCGATCGCCTGGGCGGCGAGGTCGCGGCGGGCAGGCTCACGTCCCGAGCTGGCCAGGTAGCCCTCGTTGAAGACCAGGTACACGACGGCGAGGACCTGGGCCAGCCGCTCAGCCAGCCGGTCGGGGTCGGGGATGGTGACCGGGTCGCGCAGCGCGCTCAGCGTCTTGCGCGCCCGCAGGATCCGCTGGCCCATGGTCGGCTCGCTGACCAGGAACGCCGCCGCGATCTGGCCGGTGGTCAGGCCGCAGACGGCGCGCAGGGTAAGCGCGACCTGGGCGTCGGTGGCCAGCGCGGGGTGGCAGCAGGCGAACGCCAGGCTGAGCAGCTCGTCGTCGGCCTGCCCCTCGGGGCTGGCCCACGCCTCCGTCACGGCGAGCAGGGTGAACTTCTCGGCCCCGGCCTTGTCGCGGCGGATCCGGTCGAGCGCCTTGCGGCGGGCCGTGGTCGCCAGCCAGCCGCCGGGACTGGCGGGCACGCCGCCGGCGGCCCAGTGCTC
>DASWUW010000919.1:0-15601 GCA_036406335.1 Trebonia sp. | reverse complement strand
GCGGTTGCAGGGCGCTCAGCCAGGCGTACTGCCAGTGAGTCGGCAGGATCTCGCGAAAGCGTCCTAGCGCGGTCACGGCGTCCAGGATGCTGGAGAGAATCGCCAGCCCGACCGCGCCGCCGACCGCGCCGAGCGGCGAGTCGGTCGACACCGACAGCAGGAAGGCAAGTCCCGCCACGAACAGCAGCGTGATGAGGATGTACCCGAGGGCGATGCCCAGCCGCATCAGCGCCGTGCCGGGCGGCAGGTCAACAAGGCTGCCGGGCAGTCGCAGCGGGTGCCACCCGTACAGGGCCGCCCCGGCGGCCAGCGACATGGCGGGGAAGACGACGACGGCGGCCAGCGAGTAGGCGAGCGCCACGGTTAGCTTCTGCCGCAGCAGCCGGGCGCGCGGCACCGGCGCCGCCAGCAGGTACCGCAGGGACGACCAGCTCGCCTCGCTGGCGACCGTGTCCCCGCAGAACAGGGCGACCACGACGACCAGCAGGAAGCCGGTCGACGCGTAGAGGCTGAACGCTGCGAAGTTGAGCCCGCCGAGGGTGGCCAGGCTCGCCAGCTCTGCGGTATTCCCCGAAGGCCCGCCGCCCAGCTCGAACGCGGCGGCGAGGATCCACGGCAGTCCCAGCATGATGCCGAACGCCAGCATCGTCCGCCGGCGCCGGAGTTGCCGGATGACCTCCACCCGCAGCGGCAGCGTCCGGGCCGGCGAGTAGCCGGAATCCGGGTCCGCCCCTAGGCCGGCCTCCAGGGAAGTCATGACTGCCCTCCGTTCTCCGCCGCGCCCGGCGCGGCACCGCCGGGTGCCGAGACGAGCTGAAGGAACGCCTCTTCCAGCCTGCGGACACGGTCCACCTTCTCCACCGGGACGCCCGCGCCCACGAGTGCGGCGACCACGTCGGAGGCAGGCATGCCGTTCGGGTGGACGAGAATCCCGTCCGGATGCGCCTCGAAGCCGTCAATCCCGGCGAGGCTGACGAGCACCGACACCGCCCGGTCCGCCTGCGTCGTCCCGATGACGAGGCCCCCGGCCTGGCCGACGATGTCCGACACGGACCCGGCGGCGAGCCGACGGCCCCTGCCCATGACGACCACGTGGGTGCAGGTCTGCTCGACTTCGCCGAGCAGATGGCTAGACACGATGACGGCCCGCCGCCCGTCGCCCGCGTACCGGAGCAGGACGTCGCGCATCTCGCGGATCTGCGGCGGATCGAGCCCGTTCGTCGGCTCG
Organism: Trebonia sp.; assembly: GCA_036406335.1. Taxonomy (GTDB): domain Bacteria; phylum Actinomycetota; class Actinomycetes; order Streptosporangiales; family Streptosporangiaceae; genus Trebonia. Next base: position 14,373 of record DASWUW010000919.1, on the reverse strand, counting down.
TCGAGGACCAGCAGGTCCGGCAGGCCGAGCATCGCCTGGGCGATCGCCAGCCGCTGCCTCATGCCCTGCGAGTAGGTGCGGACGGGCCGGTCGATCGCGGCCCCAAGGCCCGCGATCTCAAGCACCTCGGCAAGGTTCGCGGTGGCCGCCGGCCTTCCGGTGGCCCGCCAGTACAGGTCCAGGTTAGCCCGCCCGGACAGGTGCGGCAGGAACCCGGGCCCCTCCACGAACGACCCGAGCCGGGCCAGCGCGGCCGAGCCGGGCTGGACTCGCTGCCCGAAGACGGTAATGGTGCCCGCGTCGGGCCGCAGCAGGCCCATCAGCATCCGCAGCGTGGTCGTCTTGCCCGCCCCGTTAGGGCCGAGCAGCCCCACGATCTGGCCGCGCTCTACCCGGATGGATACCCCGTCCACTGCCAGATACCCGTCCTTGTAACGCTTGACCAGCTCGCTGATCACCAGCGGCACGTCGGCGAGAGCCGGGTCGGCGCCATCACCGGCACGGCGCCGACGACCCGTCGCCAGCAGCAAGATCGCCGCCAGTACCGCGCCGACGGGCACCGCCCAGGTCCACCCCGGCAGCCCGCCCGATACCAGCGTGAGGGACGGGTCCTCAGGCACCACGATGCCCGGCCGGTCGAGCGCAACCTGTGTCACGGAGGGGACGGGCGACGTGGCGTACCCGGAGTCGGTCGTAGCCACCACCAGCTCCAGGCGGTCACCCCCGGAGAAGTCGTAGTCCATCCCTCCCAGCCGCACGGTGACCACCTGCGCGTTTCGCGCTGGCGCGACCCGAACGGGTGCCACAACCGGCGCCGGGAGAGTAGCGGTGCCTGCCTGGTCCACGTCATACAGCTTCGCGAACAGCGTCGCGCCCTCCGGCGCGGTAATCCGCAGCCGGACCGTGGCGGACCCGGTGAGCTGGACCGGGGCGGGCAGCCGGGCGGACCTGAACGCGGCGAACTGCCCCGGCATGTCGATGCTGACCCCAGACCTCAGGCCCAGGTCCTGGCCCACGCCCGGCAGCGAGGAGATCGCCGCCGGAACTCCGCCCGCCGGGTTGACCACCGTCTGACCGGGCCCGGAGAGGGGAACGACCTGCTGCCGGATCCCGCCCAGGCCGGGGTACCGCGCGGCGGCGGCTACTCCAAGTGATACCGAGCCGTCCGTCGGGTCGAGCCCCAGCGCCCGGGTCACCGCGAACCCCGGCTGCCCGGCGCTGGCTGGCACTGGGGCGGTGCCCGCGAGCGCGGCCCCGGCGTCCAGCCAGCGCTTGAACCAGGCTGCGGTCAGGACGTCGACCCGGGCAGTCTCCTGGTCGCCGCCGTCGTGCCCGCCCGCGAACCAGACCATGTCCGCCGGGGTGCCGTTGCGCCGCAACGCCTCGTAGTTGGCGTCTACCTGGTCCAGCCCGAACAGTGAGTCCTGCTCGCCCTGCACCAGCAGCGTCGGTGCCGTCATCCGGGAGGCGACGCTCGAAGGGCTGGACGCATCCAGCGTCGCGATCGTCTGCGGCGTGGCCATCCCCGTCAGGGCGACATGCTGGTAGATGGCGCAGATGCTGGGCAGGAACCGTCCGCACAGGGACCGGGTCGCGTCACCCCCGGTCCCCTCGGGCCCCGCTGCCCCGGGACCGCTGGCCCCCGGCTCAGCCCGTCCAGACCCGGCGGTGAACAGCAGGCTCGCCCACTGCCTCTTGAACACGCCATCAGCGGGCCTGCCGCCTGCTGCCGCGTCCGGGAACAGCGCCGTCGCCAGGTTGTTCCAGGTGCTCTGGGCGACGACCGCGTCGATACGGTGGTCATACGCGGCGGCCAGCAGCGCGATCCCGCCGCCGTAGGAGTCCCCGGTGATACCGACCCGCGGGTCGCCCTGGTGGTCCAGCAGCACCCTCGGCTGCGCGGCCAGCCAGCTGACCAGTCCCTCGACGTCCTTCACCTCGTAGTCGGGAGAGTCGAGGGCGATCTGCCCGGTCGACGCCCCGAAGCCCCGCGCCGACCACGTCAGAACCGCGAACCCGGCCTGGGCGAGGGATTCCGCCTCCGGCCGCACGTTGTCCTTGGTCTCGCCGAACCCGTGCGCCAGCAGGATCGAAGGCACCCGCCCGGTCCCGGACGGCATGAAGAACGTCGCATCCAGGACCACGTGCTGGTCGCCATGAGGCCCGTCGGTGACGCTGACCCGCACGTCCCGGGCCGTGACCAGTCCCGGGCCGCTCGCCGCGGCGACGCCCCCGGCAACCGCCGCCGCCACCACCACGACGACGGCGACGCCCGCGCTCACCGCGCGCGCCCGGCGACCGCGCGGCCACCACCAGCGCACCAGCCGCCGACCCAGTCGAATCATGCATCTCCCTCGGCTGCTCGTGCTCAATCGTATGAGACCCCGGTAACCGGGCCCGCAGCGCTCTCAGGCATCTCTCAGCCGGAAGAGCACCCGTCTTCCGGCTGGCCGCAGGCGTCAGGGGGCCGCTTTCACGGCCACGGACACGCTGGGGGCGGACCCGCCGCCCAAGCTTCCCTGGTTACCCGACTTCGCGGTCCTCGCGATGACCTGGCCTATAACAACCTGGGCCCCTGACGGTTTCGTAGACACCAGAAGGCCTGGCCGGGATGCGTCCCGGTTTACGGCTGGGTGCGCCGACGATCCGCTGCCGGGCGGCGACGTGGCCGCGGTAGGCCGACCGGCCGGTCTCGGTCAGGCGCAGCGCTGGTCGAGGCGCTCGCGCTGCGGCAGCACGGTGTACTGCGGGTCCTCCGTAGACGCGACACCGCCGTGAACGCCAGCGCCGCCATGTAGAGGGCGGGTGTCTTCAGCGTGCCGAACAGGGTGAGTCCCGCGAACAGGTAGAGGCCGGTGATGAGCTGCTGCATGAACCCGGGCATCCAGCTGCCCCAGATACCGGTGCCGAAGTCCGCCGGCTCATTGCGCCGCGGGAAGCCGAAGAGCCCCTGCGGCCCGTAGATCAGGTAGCTGGTCCCGAGTCCCGTGAACCCGACGGCGAGCGGCGGAACCGGCGACTGCGGCAAGCTAGTCAGCTGAAACCAGCCGTCGGCTGCCGCGCGGGCACTGCCCCTTTTCGACTCGCTGCCGCCGGTGACGGTGCGGGAGATAAGTAACGACCGGAACACCCGGCCATTACGCGGGCATGGAGCGTGCCTGAAGACGCGGGCGACCCAGCGTGAGGGCCGGAAGCCAGCGAAAGGACACTGCCCATGAGCGGCGAACTTCACGGTAAGGCGGGTGCGGCATGAGGGCTTACGGATTCGGGCGGTACGGCGACTCCAGCGTGCAGGAATTCCTGGACCTGGACCAGCCGACACCCATGGCCAGCGAGCTGCTGGTCGAGGTGCGGGCTGCCGCGGTCAACCCGGCCGACTGGAAGGCCCGCGAGGGCCGCATGCGGGAGGCCCGCCCGGTTGACTTCCCGGCTGTGCTCGGGTCCGAGGTGTCCGGCGTGGTGCGCGCCGTCGGCCAGGACACCGAAGGCTTCGCCGTCGGCGACGAAGTGCTCGGCAGCACCGCGCCCGGTTCCGGCGGGTACGCCGAATACGCGCTGACCACGGTTTCGGCGACCTCGCACAAGCCGGTCCATGTCTCGTTCACCGACGCGGCTACCTTGCCGGTGGCCGGGGCCACCGCGTACGACGGCGTCCACCAGCTCGGCCTGAAGCCGGGTCAGACGCTGCTTATCAACGGGGCCAGCGGCGGTGTCGGGGTAGCCGCCGCTCAGATCGCCCGCAATCTCGGTCTCACCGTGGTCGGCACGGCGAGTGCGGACAAGCGTCCCCTGGTCGAGTCTGTAGGCGCCATCCACATCGCCTACGGCGACGGGGTGGCCGGCCGTATCCGCGCCATCCTGCCCGCGGGCGTCGACGCGATCCTGGACCTAGTCGGAGGCGACGGCCTGCGTGCGGTCGCGCCGCTGCTCAGTGACCGGAGCAAGCTCGTCAGCGCCGGCGACCCGGTAACGGTTGACGAGCTAGGCGGCCACGCGATCGAACGCGACCGGACCAGTCGCGTCCTCGACCTGGTGGCCGCCCTGGTCGCCGACCGAAAGCTCGACCCCCACGTGGAAGACATCCTCAGCCTGGATGACGCACCGCAGGCACTAGCCGCGGTCGAGCACGGTCACGCTCGCGGCAAGGTCGTCATCCAGGTCAGCTGAACCCGCACGTCCACGACATCACCGCCGCCCGCACCTCAGTGCCCGCTTTGCTGACTCGCACAAGATTTGTACTTAGTCGTCAGGCGCTCTGGAGGTTAGCCAGACGTCACGGTGGCACCATCGGCGTCATGACTACGCGGCCGGCGCTGCTGGTGAGCTTCCGCATGACGCGGCCGGCTTGCGCGGCGTGAGCATGGAGTCCTGATGCCACGCCAGCGGCTCGACCAGGTTGATGCCATGCGGCCGATGAAGCAGGCCGGCGTGATCAGCACGCACGCGCTCAGCTTCTTCGCGCCCGCAGCGGCCGGCGTGAGCACCGGTGCCGTGATGCTGCTGACGCGCTTTTCCCGTGAGGGTTTCTTCTTCATCTCGGCCTGCATGCTGACCTACGCCTACATGAATATCGACCACGGCGGCCTGCGCCGCTTCTACGGGCGCCGGCTCGTCGCGGTCGCTGTCCCCTACCTGTGCTGGAACCTCATCTACTTTCTGTACCTGCTGCCGACCGCGCACTACGCGAGCGCGCCCGCAGCACTGGCAAGTTTCGCCAGGGAGCTGCCGGTCGGCTACTTCCAGCTGTACTTCCTGCTCGTCATCATGCAGTACTACCTGGTGTTCCCGCTCCTCATGATGTTCCTGCGGCGGACCCGCGATCACCATGGCACTATCGTCATCGTCGCCACGCTGGGACACGTGGCACTCATGATCTTGATGCACTGGAGATCGTGCCCGGGCTCCGCGCCGGCTGGACCAATGAGTTCGTGCCGTATGCGTTCTACCTCATTGCCGGAAGCATCGCGGCGTTCCACCTCGACGCGGTGAATGAATGGCTCGTCCGGCATACGCGCCTGGTCATAACGCTGACTGGGGCGGCGGCGCTCGCCGCGGAGGCCGTCTACTTCCTGGCCGCCAGGGGTGTCACCACCGTCCTCGGCTCAGGTACCGACCCGTTCCAGCCGAGCCTGGTCCCGTTCAACGTCGGCGCCGTCGCCTGCCTCTACCTGCTGGGCGTCGCCCTGGTAAAGCCCGGGCGCTCGCCGCGGCTGCGGGCCGCGGTGCGCTCGGGATCGGACAACTCCTATGGCGTCTACCTGTCCCAGATGCTGTTCATCAACGCCCTGATCCGGGCAGGCTGGGCCAGGCTGGACTCCGTGGTCTGGTGGCCGCTGCTCTGCGCGGTCACCGTCGTCATCGTCTTCCTGGCCGGCGTGGCTTTGACCAGCCTCCTGGCCCGAACCCCGCTGGCCGTCCCGCTCACCGGCCGCCAGCGGCAGCCCTGGTTCACCAGAAGGCCCAGGTCGACGGCGCCCTCTGCCAGCGACACCACGGTGAGCGGCCGGCGGCCGGAACCGGTGGCCGCAGAGCATGCCGGAGCCCTTGACCGCGTTCCGGCCTGGGCGCCGACACCGGGTATCGTCGCTGATCAAGCGCCAGCCAACTGACCCCAGACCTAGACAGGGTTACGGCTGGGGGCGCCTGACGATCCGCTGCAAGGCGGAGACGTGGCCGCGGTAGGCGGACCGGGCGGTCCATGATGTGCTGGGTGACCGGGCTCGCCCGACCGCCGGGCCTACCGATGGCCCTGCAGTCCTCATCGAAGGCTGCGTCGGAGTTCCGAAAGCGCGTCGCGAATCTCGTCGGAGACGGGCCACTGCGGTCCCGTGGCCGGTCCGGTGTGCCAGTCCATGCCGAACCGGTGCCACTTCCGGCAGCGGTACTGATCGTCCTCGACGCCCTCCTTGGTCCGCTTCGCACGAGTCAGCACGCCGGTGCCCATGCACACCCCGCAGGGGACGAACTTGGCGAACTCTCCACCGGCCATAGCGTGAGCGTACCCACTTCCTCATGCGCGCATCGTCCCCGGCCTGCGCGCGAGGCAGGTAAAGCTCCCGGTCAACCAGGGCGCGGCCCTTGGGCGAGGCGCAGGCCAGGAACACCCCGACCTGGCAGTTCGGCCGACCGGTCGCCTTTCTTCTCGAACCCGGTGCCGTCGCCGATCAGCACCCCGCCCGGGTCCCCGAGCGCCGCAGCCACGTAACCGCGCAGGTCGTCGCGGACCAGGTCTTCGTCCCGCTTCGCGGTAGTGAACAGCCGCTGCATTCTGTCCGGGGTCACCTCCCCGGCGTGCTCAGCCAGCGCCCAGCTGGTCCTGGGCTCCAGCCCGGACAGCATCCCGGCGGTGGCCGCCCTATTTCCCCGAGATCCAGGCCCGCGGATATCGCTACTCATCCATGCCGGACGGCCAGGTCGCGATCTGCGGCTGGAGTACTAGGTCCTCCTTCCGCATCCGCTTGCTCGCCGCTCGTCCCCGAGATCACCTGCTCGTACAGTTCCACGTACCGCGCTGCCATCACAGCGGGCGTGAACCGGCGGGCGGCCTGTTCGCGGCACTCTCGATCGTCGATGCGCCCTGCTGCCTGAATCAGCGCCGCGAGGCCGTCCGGCGACGAGGTCAGCCATCCGGTGCGCCCGTGCTCGACCAGTTCGGGCAGGCAGCCGCGCGACAGCCCGACCGCCGGAGTGCCCAGCGCCAGCGTCTCGATGACTGCCGTCCCCCCGGGCTCCTCCCACTGCAGCGGGAACAGCGAGACACGCGCGGCTGCCACCAGGGTGTCCCGTTCCTGGTTCCCCACGGTACCGATCCAGCGGACCCGGACGCCGTCGACTAGCGGGCGCACCTCGTTTTCCCAGTAAAAGACGTCAGGGTTAGCGGCTGCGGCGCCGTCTGCCGCCGCCAGGTCCGCGGGCTGCCGGTAGGGGCCGACCGGTCCGGCCAGGACCAGGTCAAAACCGCACTCATGGGCCAGCCGGGCGGCCAGGTGCTGGCCCTTGCCGGGCGTGATCCGCCCCATCACGACGGCATAGCCGCTCTTTTCCACCCGGGGCCGCCGGTTGGCGCCGGCCGCGAGCGGCGTAGCCAGGTGCACGTGGCCCAGCGAGTGCCTGCGCAACGCGTCCGGGGCTCTTCGCAGCTGCGACGCCGACACGCCGTTTACCCGCACCCGCGCACCAGCATCGAGGCCTCCGTAGAAGTCCGCGTGCTTGGCCAGGTCCCAGTGCAGGGTGTGCAGAACCGGCGGGGCGGCCGGGGCCAGGGCCGCCGCCGATAGCACGGCCAGTCCCGTCACCTCCATATGGTCGTGCACCAGGTCGATGTCGTCCCGGCCGCGCAGTGCCCGCAGGACGGAGTGCATGTGAGCATGGGCCACCCCGGACACCTGGTTATAAGGACGCTGCAGCACCTCGAACCGGCCGTCGGGGAACGGCGCCAGGTGCTCGTCCGCGGGCAGGGCGCTGCTGGCCACCGTGGCCAACACGACGCGGATACCCCGGTTACGCAGTTCCGGGACCAGCGCCGCGATCACGTTCTCGATGCCGCCGTAGCCGTCGGGCGGCACCGGCAGCCAGGGGCCGGCGTTTACTAGCACGGTCCGCGTCATCCGGCGGCCGTCTCGGATGCCAGCCGCGGCAGGCGGACAGTAGCCAGTGGTGGCCGCTCGTCGATGCCGATGTCGGAGACCACGATCTCGCGGCCCAGGTTAGGCAGTAGCTGTTCACCGCCCCGCCGGAACTGGGTCAGCACGCTCGGCAGCGGCTTATCCGCGTTCGCTCGTCCGTCCCGGACGAGCCGCGACCAGGCGGTGAGCTGAATCTGAGCCGCCATCTGGCTCAGCGCCTCGTTGCCCTGATGGCGGTGGACGCGCTCCCCGAGGTCCACCTGCGCCAGCGCGTCCAGCCCGGCAAAGTCAAGCAGGTCCACCAGCATCGCTGTTTCCACCCCGTAGCCGGACACGAAGGGCACCTGCTCCAGCACCTGCCTACGGCCGGCGGCCTCTCCGGCAAGCGGCTGCACGAAACCGGCTAGGTCGGGCCAGAAGAGGTTGAGCAGGGGACGGGCGACCAGCTCGGTGACGCGGCCGCCGCCGTCCGGCTCGGAGTGGCCGCCGAAGGACAAGGGACGATGGTAAAAGCCCTTGACGAACGAGATGGACGGGTCAGTTAGAAGCGGCCCGAGGAGCCCGCTGACAAACCTCGTGTCGAACGGGTCGACGTCAGCATCGACGAACGCGACGACGTCCCCGGAGGTCGCGGCCAGGCCGGCCCACAGCGCGTCGCCCTTGCCCCGCATCGGCGGCAGCCCGCTAGTGATGTCCTCCTGGGATACCACCACGGCGCCGGCCGCGTGGGCTACGGCTGCGGTGCCGTCGGTCGACCGCGAGTCGACGACGACTATCTCGTCCACCAGCGAAACTGACTGGATGAAGTCGCGCCGGATGGCTGTCACGATCGCTCCCACGGTTGCCTCTTCATTCCGGGCGGGGATCACGACGCTTACTGTGGTGTCGCCCTTGGCCCGCAGCAGCCAGTGCGGCGGCCAGTCCGCGGCACTGCTGGTCCGGTACGTCGCCCATGCTTCGACGACTGGCGACATGTCGGTGTGGCGCATGCTCGTCCTCCTGGCAGATCGGCGCTAAGAGCCTCGGACGAGGCGTACTTCCACTGGGATCGGACAGTTGTACTTTCCAGATGATCAAAAAAGTAACGCATCACCACAAGTCTGCGAAGACTACTGAATGGGGACTTATGAAGATCTGCCGGATAGGACTGATCGGCGCCGGAAATGTCGGCCGCCGTCACGCGCAGGTGCTGAGCAGTTTCCCCGATGTTCACGTCGCCGGAATCACCGACGCTCTTCCGGCGGCGGCGGCGGCGCTCGCCAGCGATGTCGGCTGCCGGGCGTTCAAGAACACCGACGAGCTGCTCAGCGCCGGGATGGACGCGGTGTACGTCTGCGTGCCGCCGTTCGCCCACGGCGCCCCCGAGATCGCGGTCCTGTCCGCGGGAGTGCCGCTCTTCGTCGAGAAACCGCTGGCCGTCACGGAACAGACGGCCGAGCAGATAGGAGCGCGCGCCGCGGCTGCGGGCGTACCGACCGCCGTTGGCCTCCACTGGCGCTACCTGGAGGTAGTCGACCGGGCCCGGCGGCTGCTGGACGGGCGGGCGGTGCGCCTGGTCGGCGGAACCTGGCTGGACAAGGTGCCTCCCGTGGGCTGGTGGCCGGTCCGGGAGCGGTCCGGCGGGCCCGTCGTCGAGCAGGCCGTCCATGTCCTGGACCTTTTCCGGCTCCTGGCCGGCGAGGTGGAAGAGGTCTTCGCGATGGGCGACGGGCGCCCGCCCGCGATACCCGGAGCTGACGTCGATGGTGTCACCACCGCTACGCTGCGGTTCCGTAGCGGTGCGGTGGGCACGCTGAGCACGACCTGCCTGCTCGGCTGGAAGCAGCGGGCTGGCCTGGAACTAGTCGCCGACGGACTCTGGCTGTCGGTGGGCGAGGACGGGCTGGTGATCCGTGAGGGCGGCGCCGAGCCGGTCGAGGAACGGGTAGCCGCGGATCCCGCCGCGGCCCGGGTCGCGGTGGACCGGGCCTTCGTTGACGCTGTTCGCGGAACCGGGGACGACGTACGGGCCCCATACGCCGAGGCGCTGCGGACGCACCGGCTGGCATGCGCGCTGGCCTGGTCGGCAGCCTCAGGTCAGCCCGTGCGGCCGGCGGACGGCCCAGGGGCAAACGGATCAGAGACGCGTGCCGTGAGGGACAGCAGGGAGGGCCGATGACCGGGACCCGAGCCGCCGGGGAGGAATTCGAGCGCAGCCTTGTGGTGGAGGGTCCCGGGCGGGTCACCGTGCGGGAGGAACCGCGCGCCCCACTGCCAGGCGGCGCTTTCCGGGTCGCCACGCAGTTCAGCGGCGTCTCGGCCGGCACTGAGCTTACCTACGTCAAGGGCACCAACGTCTTCCTGGCCGAGCGCTGGGACGCGGATCTCGGACTCTTCCTGCCGGACGCTGCGGACGCGGGCTATCCCGTCACCCGGCTGGGCTATATGGAAGTCGGCACGGTCACCGAGTCCCTGACGCCCGCAGTCCCGGCAGGTGGCACGGTGGCAATGACCTACGGCCATCGCACCGGGTATATCGGCGATCCAGTAGCAGACCGCGTAGTAACACTGCCGTCTGGCCTGGATCCGCTACTTGGCATCTACGTCGCGCACATGGGTCCAATCTGCGCCAACGGCCTGCTGCACGCCGCCGCGGACCTGTGCGGCTCTGACGTGCGCTCGCTCGGCGACGGAGTGCGCGGCAGGCAGGTGGCGGTGGTCGGGGCCGGGGTGGTGGCCCTGCTGACCGCTTTGCTAGCCCGTCGGCACGGCGCCGCGTCTGTGGTGGTATTCGACCCGACTGCCGAACGCCGGGCGATAGCCGAAGCCCTGGGATTTGAGGCACTCGACCCAGAGGGGCGAGAAGACGTCGCCGCCGTCTTGAAGGCCAGATGGCGGCACGCCCCGGGTGACCGCGGGGCGGACGTCGTGTTCCAGTGCCGTGGGCAGGCTGCGGCCTTGCACTTGGCCCTGCGGCTGGCGCGCTCGCAGGCGACCGTTATTGACCTGGCCTTTTACCAAGGTGGAGCCGCTGAACTGAGGCTTGGTGCCGAATTTCACCACAACGGGCTAGGGGTGCGGTGCGCCCAGATCGGCCGGGTGCCGCGAGGTCTTGCCCACACCTGGGACCGGGAGCGGCTCTCTGCTGAGACGATCGAAATGCTCCGCGTAGACGGCCAGGCTATCCGGGAGCACCTAGTGACGGCAGTCGTCCCGTTCGAGGATGCGCCATCCCTCTTTACGGACCTGGCTACTCGCCGCCGACACGAACTGCAGGCGGTCCTCGCCTTTGCCCATGACGCAGGGTAGCCGACGGCACTGGCGCGCGGTCCTTCCAGGTCAGAGGCGCGTTCGCCCTATACCGGCAGTAGCCAGCACACGCCCATCCGGGCTGAACGGAACCATCCTCGACGGAACAGGTCCAGAACTTGAAATCAGCACAGGTGACCGACATCCCGCCAGCGCCCCGGCAAAGCCAAAGGATCCGGGCTGCCCTGCCCGCCAGCGACCGCGCAGACTTCGAGCAGTCCTACCCCGAGGCGCTTGACGAGGCCAAGCGCACCTTCAGCCTGGAGTCCGTGGCCGTCGCACTAGAGCAGTGGCGGCGCATCGCAGTCTTGAAGCAGTCACCTCATTACCGGGTCCAGCCAAGGTGGCGTGCCGAGGGAAGGGCGTATCCCGGTGAATAGTTTGTCATCAGCCGGTCATACGTGACGCCAGCATACGTTCGGGCACAACCGAGAACGGGGGTAAGACAGTGGGCCTTTGCCGTGCCGTTTTCCATCGGGCCAAGCTGAGCGGGATCGTCCTGGCGACTGCGGCGCTCGCCGCCGCCTGCAGTTCAGACGGCTCCTCCGGCTCAGGGGCCGCACCGGGGGCCAGCGGAAGCACCGCGGCCGCGCCGAGCGCCGGCGTCGGCGCTGGCTCGGGGAGCACTGCGGGGACCGCCGCCGACTGGCCCGAATTCAACCAGAACGCCGCCCGGACCGGCGTTGCGCCCGGCGTGCCGACCCCCGGGAAGCTCGCTACCGCCTGGACCGCGAGCCTGGACGGGGCGGTCTACGGCCAGCCGCTGGTGATCGGCGGTGACGTGATCGCGGCGACCGAGAACGACAGCATCTACGCGCTTAACCGGATGACCGGCAAGGTGATCTGGCGTCAGCGTGTGGGCACCCCGGTCCCGCAGGCAGACCTGCACGGGTGCGGCAACATCTTCCCGCTCGGGATCACCGGTACCCCGGCCTACAACCCGGGCAACGGCCAGGTATACGCGGTAGCGGAAGTCGCCGGCTACCAGCACCTGCTGGTCGGGGTGGACGCAGCCACCGGGACAGTCCGGTTCCGCCGCGCGCTCGACAACCCGACCGCCAGTAACCAGCCTGGCTATAACCAGCAGCGCCCGGCGCTGGCGATCGACGGCGGGCGGGTCTACGCGACGTTCGGCGGCCTGGACGGTGACTGCGGCCCGTATCAGGGGTCGGTGGTCAGCGCCCCGCTATCCGGCAACGGGCCGCTGGCCCGCTGGCAGGTCCCGACCAGCCGCGAGGGCGCCATCTGGGCGACTGGCGGGCCCGTGATCGGCCCTGACGGCGACCTGTGGGTATCGGTCGGCAACGGCGCGGCCGACGCGGGTAACGACTACGACGGCAGCGACTCAGTCACCGAGTTGAGCCCGGGCCTGCAGCGGACCGCCTTCTTCGCTCCCAGCACCTGGGCCGACGACAACGCTCACGATCTCGACCTGGGCTCCACCCAGCCGGTCCTGGCGGCCGGCGGTGCGGTGTTCATCATGGGCAAGCGCGGCACCGGCTACCTGCTGAGCGCTTCCCGCCCCGGCGGGATCGGCGGCCAGCTGGCGCAGCAGGCCATCTGCCCGGCCTACGGGACAGCCGCGGTCAGCGGGTCAACGGTCTACGAGCCGTGCAGCGGCGGGGGCCTGGCCGCTGTCGAGGTCGACGCGGCGACCCGGACGATCAAGGTGCGCTGGCGCGGGCCGTCCGGCAGCAACGGCACCCCGGTCCTCGGCGGGGGCGCGGTATGGGTCACCCAGTACTCAAGCAGCGGCGGACCGGGCACCTTGTACGCGCTGGACCAGGCCACTGGCCGGGTCGAGCAGCAAATTGCCGTCAGCCAAGTCCTGCCGCACTTCTCCTCACTGTCACTAAGCGGCGGCACCGCCTACATCAGCACCCTCACCGGGCTCACCGCCGTCAACGGGGCTTAGTCTGCGCGTCGCGCAGGTGACAGCTTGAGAGCCAGATCGCCGCCAAGATAGAACTCCTGCGCCGGCCTCCGCCGCGCTATGTCGTGCGCTTGACCGCGGCCAGCCGCGCGTTTTCCGCGCTCGTCCGCGCCTGCTGCTGCCGTACCCGCTCGGGGACCACGTTCTCCCGCGGCGCGGTCGGCGCGAAGTCGAGACGATCGACGCCCAGCCCGCGCAGGACTGCCTGCTCCACCAGGGAAAAGTCGTCTGCGTTCGGCCGACGGAAGTTCATCGGCTGGCGCAGGGCCAACGGCGGGATCGTGATGATCCGGCCCGCACCGAGGACATTCTGCGACGTGGCGTGCAGCGTGTACGGATGCAGCAGCACCGCGTCGCCGGCCTCGCCGGTCATTTCCACGAAGTCGTGGCACTGTGCGATCAACTCGGCGTAGTCAAAGTCTTCCTGCAGGACCCCCTCGGGGTGCCCGGCGAGGAAGCGGGCCACCACCGGCACCGAATCAGCCGCCACGAACGTGCCGCCGCCCTTGTGCAGCATGTCCGTCCACAGCACGAAAGTCAGCAGCGCCTGCTCGGCCGAGTCCAGGAAATGCCGAAAGAAATCACCGTCCTTGTGCCATCCTCCGACGGCTGGTGACGGCGGCTGCCACGGCCGGTCGTCACCCACCCCGAGATTGGCGATGAAACCGTCGCCCCACGGCCAGGGCAGCGTGACCCGGCTCTCGCCGCCGACCAGGTCCATGGCCGCGCCCCAGGCGGCGGGCGCGAACGTCTGCGCGTCCACCTGCGAACGTGACGACAGATGGATCCTTTCTTCCGTCCAGCTCGCTGGATCATGACGGTCGTACCCGAAGCGGGTCCACGCGTTGTCCAGCCACTGCTGTGCGTCGGCAGCCTCGAAGGCACCCCGCACCGTCACGAAGCCCCGCTCCAGAAAATGCTCGGCCTGTTCGCCGGTCAGGTGCTCATGGCTCCTCGGCACGCGATCTCTCCCTCATCGGATACTGCCGTTCTAGAGGCGCAGGCCCTGGACTGTCTAGTGCAGGACGGCGCGGACAGGCCGCGTGCGGAGACCGGCGAATTTGGCCTCCCGGACCGCCTGGCGCAGCTTCAGCGCCTTGGACGCCAGCGGGCCGATGACCTTGTTCACGTCCCGCCACAGTCGCCGATCCCGTGGCACCTGCGGTCCGTGACTTCCTGGCGTTCGAGAATCACTGCGTCGATGGCGGCGCTCGGCGTGCCGACCAACCCGCTCTGCTACCAGCAACCCGTCTTCTACTTCGGCAACCCGGCCGCGATCCAGGGACCGGCCGCGCCGGCGACGACATCAGCCCGGACCGGGCCGACGACCACGTCGCCGGTTACCGGCCCAGTCCTCGCCCGGTGGCGGTTCCCACGCCGGGTGACCAGGCTCGCCTGCCCGCCAGGGGCATCCAGGCCTATGTCGGCACCGCCCCCGTGACCCGCGCGTTCGGCAAGACAGGGTCCGTTACCCGGCGGCACGTCGTGGACGGAGCCGGGGAGCGACCCCGGTATCCAGAGCACGTC
>DASWUW010000918.1:0-3989 GCA_036406335.1 Trebonia sp. | reverse complement strand
CATCGCCTATTCGGTGATTTCGGCCGGGCTGTCAATATCAGGCTTCGTGGACAACATGCTGCTTCCGATCTGGATCGTGGTGTACACCTCCGCGCCGCACTGGACGGTTGCCCTGGCCTTCCTGGTCAACGCCGGAGTTTCCACGGTGCTGCAGATGCGCCTGAGCAAGAACATCAGGTCCACCCGCCAGGCTGGCTGGGCCCTGCTCCGCGGCGGCGTCACGCTGCTGCTCGGCTTCCTGGTTCTGGCGGCGATGCGGGGCCACTCCCCGTGGGTGGCGACGATCCTGGTTATCGGCGGTGTCGCGCTCACCACGATCGCCCAGATCTGGTTGATTTCCGGCCGTTTCGTTTTTGAGTTCAATCTGCCGCCGGCGTACGCCCAGGGGCAGTACGACGGATTCTCGAATACGGTCCTGACGCTGAGTGTCACGGCGGCGCCGCTGGTGCTGCTCGGAATTGCGGCCGGCCGGGGTGGGGCTGGCTGGGTTGGCCTTGGCGTTTTCTTTCTCGTGTTCGGGCTGATGGGCCCGGGGCTCGCCGACTGGGTCGAGCGCACGCGGCCGCAGGCAGCCACCCCGGCTGACCTGACGACAGCCGAAATGACGACAGCCCAGACGACGACCGAGCCGAGCGGGGCGGACATTATCGTGGCGAATGCCGGAATGGACAACAGCCGATGACCACCGAACAGCGACTCGTGAGGACCACTGACGCGGTAGCCAGGCGTCCGCTCTCGCTCAACGAGGAAGTCTGGTGCTCCCTGGACCCGGGCGATGACTTCACCGTATTCGGCCTGCGGAAGATCGTCGCGGCCGGCTGGCGCCTGCACGGGCGGCTAGACGTCACCGCCCTGCAGCTGGCGCTGGACGACGTCGTCGCGCGGCACGAGGTGCTGCGCACCGTCATCATCAGGGACAAGGCCGACCCCCACGCACGCGTCTATCCCAGGAGTCCAGCGGAGCTGACGGTCGTCGACCTCTCGCCGGCGGCCGAGGCCGACCGCGAGCTGCGGGCGCACGAGTTCCTCAACGAGGTCGACGACGGCAGCCGGTGCGACCCCGGGCGGTCGCCGTTGCTGCGAGCCACGCTGGGGCGATTCGACGACGACGAAGCGGTGCTGGTGCTCATCACCCACCACACGGTCAGTGACGGCTGGTCGATGCACCTCATCATGCGAGACGTCGCCGTCTGCTACGCGAGACGTCGCGGGCTGCCCGCACCCGAGCTGCCGCAGGTGCGCCAGTACGCCGAGTACGCGAGCGCGGAGCGGCAGGCCCAGAGTGCTGAGTCCGCTGCCATCGCGCGCGAGTACTGGCAGGCCACGCTGGCGGGCGGGAAATTCATCACCGTCCCGACGGACCGGGCCAAGCAGCTGGAGGTCCGGCCGGCCTATGCGGTGTACCGGTTCCTGGTCGACCGGCAGCTGGTCAGCGACACCAGCGCGCTGGCCAGGTCGCTGAACAGCTCGCCGTTCATGGTTCTGTATGCCTGCTTCAACCTGTTCCTGCACCGCCGGACCGGTGTGACCGACATCGTCGCGCCGACCTTCACCTCCGGTCGCGGCAATCCCGAGTTCGAGCAGACGGTCGGCCCGCTCTTCAACTTGCTGCCGATCCGGACCGACCTGTCCGGCTGCGTAACCTTCGCCGAACTGGTGAACCGGACCCGGGCCGCGTTGCTGGAGGCGTACTCCCACGAGCTGCCCTTCAGCGAGATCGCGGCTGCGGCCGGTCCGGCGCTGATCCAAGAGTCGATGATGGACGTCAACGGCGCCGCCAACGGGTTCGAGATGTTCCAGTACCCGCGGGAACTGGAAGCCAAGCTCATTGGCGATGTGCGCTATGCCAGGCTTCGCCGGCGCCTGCTGTCGTCCGCCAGCACCTCGGAAATCCTGGACGGCAACCTGTGGGACTTCGACCTGGACCCAGCGGGCGACATGGTCGGCGCCGTGAAGTACAACAGCCGCCATTTCAATCAGTCGACCATCATCGAGATGGTCGATGAGTACCGGGAGTTGCTGCGCGCCTCGCTGAAGACCCCGGATTCGGCCTTGCTGCGGTGACGAACAGCGCCCGGTAGGCCCTGGCGCCAGCCGACGGCTGGCGCCAGGGATTCGCTGTGCCGGCGGGATTCTGTGCCGGCCGTCGGGCTGTGCCGGCCGTCGGGCCGGTCGGGACGTCAGGCGAGGAACGACTCGACGGCGGCGACCGCGTGCGCTACGCCTCCCTGGGCCCGCACCTCGGCCTGAACCTCGGCCAGCCGCCCGGCCACGCTGGACGCCCCGGTCACGGACTCGACGGCGGAGCGCAGGGCGGCCGGGGAGAGCTGGTCGGGGCTCAACTGGCAGCCGACCCCGAGCTCCTCCAGCATCGAGGCGTTGCGGAACTGGTCGACCGCCTGGGGAATGGCGACCGTGGGCACTCCGAACCACAGCGCCTCACTGCAGCTGGCCATCCCGGCGTGAGTGATGAACGCGGAGGCGCTCGCGAGCACCGCGAGCTGGGGGATGCTCTGGCGCACCTCGACGTTGCGCGGTACCGGCCCGAGGTCGGCCGGGTTAACGCGCTTGCCTACCGCCATGACCAGCTGCCAGCCGGAGTCCGCGAAGGCCTCCAGGCACGAGCGGAATACATCGAGGCGGCCGTTGAACAGAGTCCCCAGCGACACCAGCAGCACGCGTTTGCCGCCCTCAGCAGGCGGAGCCCAGCTCCGGTCGGCGAGCCGGACCGGGTCGAGGCACGGGCCGATGAACCGCACGCTGGCGGGCACGCGGTCCGCGTGCGGCTGCAGCGCGCGCGGAAACAGCGCGATCACGTCCTGGACGTCCGCCGCCCACTCCCACGCATCCCGCTCGATGCCGTTTTCCCGCAGCCACTCGTTGCATGCGTGGTGGTAGCTCAGCGCCTCCGGTGCCTCTTCCAGGGCTTGCAGTTCGGCCGCGATCTCCTCCTCGAAGCCCTCCCAGGCGACGTTGGCGGGGGTCAGCAGGACGGAGGGTACGCCGAGCCTGCTGCCGAGCACCGGCCCGGCTATCCCGCCGAGGTCGTAGAGCACCAGGTCCGGGCGGTCGTGCCGATAGCGTTCAAGCAGCCGGGGCAGGACCGCGATCGCCTCGTTCAGGAACAGCCGGGTGGCCATGACGGCGGCGAGGTCGGTCGGCCATTCCGCGTCGTCGGGCGGCAGCGTCGTCGGATGGGTGATGAGCTCGGCGCCGGTTGACTCGACCAGGCCGGCCAGCCGGTCGCTGATGGCGTAACTCACCCGGTGCCCCTGGGCGACCAGCTCCCTGATCAGGGCAAGCGACGGGTAGACGTGACTCGCCGTGGAAAAGCCGACCACGGCGATGTGCTTGCGTGCGGGCATTGTTCCTCCGCTATTCGACGACCGGAGTTTGTACTGCCTCGAATCGTCGCGGCGCCCTGGTAGGCGGGCACCTTCTGCATTGCCAGCCGCCTCGGCAACGACGGAGATGTGCCCGGTCAAGCGGCCGGGCACGCTAGTCAGCGAACCGCCCGTCATGGCACGGGCGAGGCCAGGCCACCTGGCTGACCAGATCGTGCTAAGCGGAATGAGGCTGCCGTGACTAATCCGTTCGAGGACGCTGACGCCCTTTACCTGGTTCTTGTCAATGACGAAGGGCAGTACAGCCTGTGGCCGGCCGGCACCGCCGTCCCGGCCGGCTGGGTGACGGCGCATGACACGGACTCCCGCTCGAATTGCCTGGAGTACGTCGACGAGCACTGGACCGACATGCGTCCTAACAGCCTGGTCCGGGCCGAGCGGGGTGAGTGAGGTGGAGTTGCTGTCGGCGGCTGAGCGGGAGCTGGTTGTTTCGGGGTGGAATGATACGGCGCGGGATGTGCCTGCGGTGGTGCTGCCGGAGTTGTTCGCGGCGCAGGTGGCGCGGACGCCGGATGCGGTGGCGGTGGAGTGCGGGGGCGTGTCGTGGTCGTATGCGGAGCTGGATGCGCGGTCGAGTCGGCTGGC
>DASWUW010000917.1:0-1791 GCA_036406335.1 Trebonia sp. | reverse complement strand
CTTGCCGTCGTCGATCCAGCCCAGGAACTGCCAGATCGCCCGGAAGTCCTCGATGTCGTTGATCAGCGGGGTGCCGGTCAGCGCCATCAGCAGGGGCTGCCCCGTCCGGGACCGGATGCGGTCGGAGAGCGCGAGAACGTGCTGCGAGCGCTGCGAGGTCTTGTTCTTGATGAAGTGAGCCTCGTCCACGACCATGCCGCGGAAGCCGAAGTCGCCGAGCCACCCCCGGTGGCGGTCGAGCACCTCGTAGTTGAGCACGACGATATCGGCGAAGCCGTCGGCCGCCTCACCGTCGCCCTGGACGACGGTAGCCGGGCGGTGCGGCGTCCAGTGGGCCGCCTCACGGGCCCAGTTGGTCTTGACGACGCTTGGCACGACGACGAGCAGCGGGTAGGCATTCGCCGCTTCGGCGGCCAGCAGCGCCTGGGCCGTCTTGCCCAGGCCGGGCTCGTCGGCGAGCAGGAACGTCCGGTGGCCGGCGGCGGCCGCGGCGACCAGTTGCCCCTGGTGCGGCATCAGCTCCAGGCCCGCCGGGGTGAACCGGGCCGTCGGCGCCGGGAGCGTCATGCACGCCGGCGCTCCCGCGCCGGCCCGCTCGAAAGAGCTCAGCAGCGGGTTGAGCAGCTCCCAGCTGGCCAGGCGGCGCGCCCGGGCGGCGCGCTGGGGCACGGCGGAGAAGTCGGGGGCGAGGAAGGGGTTCGCCAGCTGCCGGGAGATGACCGACTGCGGCACGACCCGCGACTCCGGGACGGCGGGAGCGGCCGGAGCCTCCGGCGGCGGCGCGGTCTCTTCGGGCGCCGCCTCGATGCCGACATCCCGCAGCATCTCCCGCTTGAGGGTGTGGGCCGCGTCGGAGACGCTGGCGTCCTCGGCGAGCAGCGCCAGCAGCCCGGCATCCCGGACGGCGGTCGTCGCGAGGACGGCCGCGATGCCGTCCAGGCGCTTGAGCTGCTCCGCCCGGCGGCTGCCGTTCCCGGGCATCGCCTGGATGCGGGCCCGCTCGTCCCGCAGCAGCAGGGCGGCGGCCTGGAACTTGGTCCGCACCGCCGGTGTCACGCGGCCGCGCTGGGCGGCCGCCTCGACCTCGCGGACGGCTCCGGAGAGCAGGGAGACGATGTCGCCCCGGCGGCGGACGGGCCGCTGCTTGCGCGAGACGGCGCGGCGAGCGCCCGTTTGGCGCTGGCCTGATCGAGCCACAAACCCCTCCTCTGTCTGCCGGGCACGGTTGGCCGCGGCAGCATGCCACTCAGTCCCGCAGACGGGGCGGGGAACGCCCCGGGCCGAAGGCCTGGCACTTCAGGCGCCGAGCCAGCTTGCGGATCTCTAAGGATCTACGCAGGCGGTCCCGG
Organism: Trebonia sp.; assembly: GCA_036406335.1. GTDB lineage: Bacteria > Actinomycetota > Actinomycetes > Streptosporangiales > Streptosporangiaceae > Trebonia. The sequence continues at coordinate 442 of DASWUW010000917.1, read as the reverse complement.
CAGCCGTATCACGCGGACCCGGAGCCGCCGGCGGGTGGGCAGATGACCACAACACCGGGGAAAGTCGTTGTAGGACGACCGGTTCGGTTCTCGGGTACCTCGCTCATGATAACGCCCGCAAGGGCACCCCGCTATTCCCGGCCCCGGCCTGCCGGGCGGGACCCGCTTAGGTTGTCGCCCGTCCGCTACCGTTGCCTCGACAAATAGTCACCGGGAGGGCTCATGCCGTACGTCGTCGACTTCGAGAACGTGTCCACCGCCGGCTTGGAATCGTCCCCGGTCGCGGCGGCTCTCGCCGGCCTGCGGGCCAACGAGGCGCGCTACTACAAGAACAAGTACGGTCACGTCTTCGCCGTAAGCCCGGCCGGCGAGGATCCGGAGACGCTCCGCCGGGTGACCCGCATCCTCGCCGAGGAGCGCGACATCGTTATCTCCGCCCGCC
>DASWUW010000916.1:0-12031 GCA_036406335.1 Trebonia sp. | reverse complement strand
CGTCAGCCTGCCGATCAAGACAAATACCAGCGCGCAGGTCAGCGTGCCGAGTAGCGCCACGAACGGCCGCAGGCCGAACAGCACCGTCGCGAGGCTGCCGTGCAGCGAGAAAATCTTGATCGCGACGGCCAGGAGTGCGAGGGCAGCGGGCGGGTGCAAGTCGAAAGGCTGACCGTAGAGTGTCAGCCCGCGGCCGGTGGCCAGGTTGTCCGCGATGCGGGTGTACGTCACCTCATCGATAAAGATGTTGTAGTTGACAGTGATCCCCGTCGCCCGGATTAGCCAGGCGGCCACGGCGACGGCCACCGCACCGCCCCAGCGGACGAGCAGCGCATGCGCACGCAGGCCCGGTTGACGACTGCGGCGGTGCCGGGGCCGGGGCCGGGAGGCCGGATCCGAGAGGTCGTCACTGCGAAGGGCGGTGTTCAGGCCGGACACCGAGTCTCCCCGCCGTGCACGGCCACCACGTCAGCCCGGGTCGCGAGGCGAAGCTCGGGGAATGGCACAGCGATCCGGGACATGGCTTTGACCGCCCCGATCTCGTCGCAGCCGGCGAGCAGCGCCCGGACACCGTTCGCATCGCTGACAACGGTGTCGGTGGACCGCAGCCCTTGTTCCAGCACGGGGACGATCTGGCCCGCCAGCTCGGCCGGCCAGCTGGCGACAGTGGCGAGATCCACGGCCTGCCGGCGTTCGGTCATGTCCTGCGGCCGGTATCTCATTTCGGCTAGCAGCACGCCGGCCAGCCGCTCCGCGGTTATGTCCCAGGAGAAGGACCCGGCCCACGACCTGGCGGCCGCACTGACCTGGGCCCGGCGTTCGTCATCGCTGAGTTCATGGAGGGCGTCGCTGATGGCATCGGCCAGACTCTCGCCGTCCCGGGTAAGCCAGCCGGTCACCCCGGGCCTGATCGAATCACGCAATCCGGGCACGTCGTAGGCGACTGCCGGAGTCCCTAGCGCGTTGCCCTCGATGACGGTCAGCCCCCAGCCTTCCGCGGCGGACGGGGCTACCGTCAGCCAGGCTGCACCGAGCAGCTCAGCCTTCGTCTCCTCCGAAACCCGGCCCGGCAACTTCACTACGTCCTGGAGTCCGAGCCGCTGCACCTCAGCGATCAGGGGCCCGCGCTCCTCGCCATCGCCGGCGACCACGACCCGCAGTTCCGGCCACTTGCTCAGCAGTTGCGGCACCGCCGCTATCAGGTGATCGAATCGTTTGTGCGGAACCAGCCGGGTCACCACAGCGATACTCGGCCGGGCGGACTTCTGAACAGCGACCGCCCTCGACGGGGCCATACCGGCCGGGACCACATGGATATGCCCGCGGAACCGGAGCTCCCTGCGCATCTCGGCACGTGTCGACGGCGAAACCGCGACCATGGGCCTGTCCCCGTAAATAATCCGGCTGACCCGGCCTTCCAGCAGCCGGCCGACGAGGTTCAGCGGCCACCGGAAATACTGGTCGAACTGCTGCTGGTGCACGTGGTGGACCACGCACACCACGGGAAGCTTCGCCGGCCCCCACAGCGGCGCGAAGAAGGGGATTCCGTTCTGGAAGTCGATCACCGCGTCGTAGTGATCCGCGTAGCGCCGCAGGTGCCGTCCGGCGGCCGCGTAGACGCCAAACCGGCCGCCTTTACGGATCACCAGGTAACCGCTGGACCAGTCGTAAGGCTCCGCTCCGCTGTAGGCCGAGGTAAAGAGAGTGACCGCCGCTCCTGCTTGCACGAACCGTTGCGCGACTTCCTCGGTGAAGGACTCGGCGCCGCCCGCTGCCGGGTTGGCCCGGTCGCGCCAGTTCAGCAGGAGGATCCGACGGCCAGCCAGCTGTTTCAGTACCGACATCAGGTAGCCCGTCTCCGTTGCATGAGCCGGTAGAGCTCTATCGTCGCCTCGGTGCCGTCGTGGAAAGCATTTAGCGAGGACCCCCTGGAGTCAGTCCATACAACTGGCACCTCTTTAATGCGCCCGCCCAGGTCGCAGACGGTGCTGAGCATCTCCACGTCAAATGCGAACCCGTCGACTGTCAGGCGGGCCGCCGCCTTGCGGGCCAGTTCGCCGGCAAAAAACTTGAACCCGCACTGCGTGTCGATAATGTCCGGCAAGATCCGGTGAGCCAGCTGGTGGAAGACCATACTGCCGGCCGAGCGGTGCAGCGGCTGTCGCTTGGCAAACAGTGCACCGGGGATACGCCTGGAGGCGACGACGGCCGGATATTCCAGCAACAAGGGCACCATGACGTCCAGGGTGTCAATCGGCGTCGCGAAATCGGCATCCATGTAGCCGACGTAATCTGACTGCGACCCCAAAATCCCGTGACGTACCGCTGCCCCCTTGCCGGGGCGCGCGCACCCGGTCACGTAAACGGGTACCCGGCGAGATCGGGTCGCGACCGCAATGTCGGTAGTTTGATCAAAGCTCCCGTTATCGATAACCACCACGGCCGCCGAGTACGGCTGCCTTTCCAGGTACTTGATCGTCAGTTCGAGAGTCCGCGGCAGCCGACCGGCCTCATTCCTCGCTGGTATCAGCACCTCAAGGTGATGCGGGTCGCGACGCAGGACCGCCGGAAAATCTGCATCAGTTCCCCCGTCAAGGATCCGGCCCGTTCGGTCGGTATCCACTACCGGCACAATCTGGTAAGTAGCCGCAGTGGCCAATTGCCATCACTCCTAGGCTGATCCGCTCTGACTGCTTGCCCACGCGAAAGAACACCCGGAGTCCGTTGACCGGCGTCTCCCCGGCGCCCACCTTGCGATGAAGATGATGACATATCAAATCAGAATCCGCTCAGTACAAGCGAAATATTTGCGGCAAGAAAATGGTCAGCAATTTGACGAATCAGAAATAAACAGCCAAAAGTACTTCCCGGTCTTTTCGTTCAATTCTTCTTATATGAGGCTATCGGCAATGGGTCACAAACCGTTAGTCCCGCACGTATGCCCGCAAACTTACTTATAGAGGTGATCTCACCGAATTTCAGGTGATGTATTTGTGCTCGAATTGGGTGAGGACGAGGGCGGCGCGGACGCCGTCGGCTCGCGCCCGCGCGTGGCCTCGTCCAGGCCCGGGGCCTGCGTCGGCAGCACGCCGACGGCCTCGCCGGCCTACCGGCAGCCAGTCGCAGGGAAGGTCTGGTGGTCGGCGCCGCTCGGCGGACAGCAACCGGGCCAGGTAGCGAAGCAGTTCCACGGGGACGCCGGGCATGGCACGACAAGAGATCTCACCGCGTCGTTAAGACTAGATGTCTGGTCCACTTCCCCTGAGACCAACTCAATAGGGCCCGGCCACGGCGTTACCTCAGCACGCAGCGGCTGAAGCCGGCAACCGCCGGCCTACGGGAAACAAAACGGTGGACAGTTCGCACCATTTTGCGGGCAGAGCTGTCCACCGTCTTAGGGCTTACGCCAGGCACCTAGGCGACGTGCGGCTCGGCGCCGTTCTCGCTGACCATGGGACGGCCCGCGACGGCCCAGCCGGTCATGCCGTCGGCCACGTTAACCGTCTGCCAGCCGGCGCCCGCCAGGGCCTGGGAAGCATAGGCCGAGCGCGCGCCGGACCGGCAGATCACGTAGACCTCGCGGTCCTGGGGAATCTCCCCGGACCGTTCGGACAGCGCGCCCACCGGGATGTGCACGGCGTCCGGGGCGTGCCCGGCAGCCCACTCGTCATCCTCGCGCACGTCGAGGAGGTATACCCCGGCCGGCAGGTCCGTCGCCATGACCGAGGGGCTGGCATCGTCGGATTGGAACACGTTCGTTCTCCTAGCGGCGCAGGGAGCAGAAATCTGAGGGGCGGAGGGGCAGATGACGGCGGCAACAGCGCATGCCGTGCGCGACAGCGTACCGCTGCCGGGTTACCCGGGACGACCGCAGGAGACTGGTCGATCCCTTTTACCCGGTCTCGGCCGCGACCAGCGGCTGTACGCGTACCGCCTGAGACGCGTACCGCTTGAGCCGGAACGGCAGGAGAGCCGATTCCAGCTGCACTTTCACATTCATTTTGGACTTGCCTTCGGCCCGGTCGGAAAAATGGATCGGCAGTTCGACGACCTTCAAACCGTCCCGCACGGAGCGGTAGTTCATCTCGACCTGGAAGCTGTACCCGTCACTGCGGATGGTTTGCAGGCCGATCGCCTCCAGCGCAGAGGACCGCCACAGCTTGTATCCCGCGGTCACGTCGCGGACCGCTACCCGCAGCAGCAGCCGCACGTACGCGTTGGCACACCCCGACAGGGCCCGGCGGTGACGCGGCCACTCGGCGCCGACGCTCCCGCCCGCCACGTAGCGCGAACCGACCACCACGTCCGCGTCGGCCGAGAGCAGCGTGCCCAGCATCTGCGGCAGGTACTGCGGGCTGTGCGAGAGATCGCTGTCCATCTGCACCACGAACTCAGCGCCCGCCGCAATCGCTCTGGACATTCCGGCTATGTACGCCCGCCCCAGGCCTTCCTTACCGGCCCGGTGCATCACCTCAAGCCGGAACCGGCCGTACTTATCAGCCAGTTCCTCAGCTATCCGTCCGGTTCCGTCGGGAGAGTTGTCATCGACGACCAGCACCCGCAAACCGGGCAGCGCCAAGGCGAACAGCGCTCCCACCATCTTCGGCAGATTCACGGCCTCCTGATATGTCGGCAGCACGACCGTAACCTCCGCCGAACACCATGGCTCAGGCAGCATTCACAATCCTCCTACTAAGGAACAAATCCCGCGGACCCTCGCCATCTCACAGAGGCGGGCACTGATGGATTAAAGCTCACTTTCAACTTCTCTATATGTGAAATGTTTAAATTAATTCAGGCAACGATTATGCATAAGTTATTACAGATACGGAACAATATGACACCTTTCACCATTCGCAGATCTATGGCAAATCTTGAAGAAGCGTTACCAACCATGATCCCCTGGCCTAACCCTGGCGGTTAATGGGACATCACCCCGAAAAAGACATCCGGCGCAGGCTGAGCGCACGGTCAGCGCTCGCAGATCACGGCCTCGGGCAGGCAGGCTCAGTCGTTAACAACCTCATAAATCGCTGACACTTTCGTCTCGGTTTGACTAAGATTGCGTGGCCCGCACTACCTAATGAACGAGGTCACGGTGACCGCTTACCCGCCGCCCTACCAGCCTTATCCCGGTCCGGCTCCCGTCCTTGCCGCCCCGCCGCCCATCTTGGTCGCGGTGGCGGACCCAGTACCGCAACGGCGGGCCACCGTGGCGTTCCGGATCCTGCTGGCCGTGCCGCACCTGTTCATCCTTTACTTTTTGTCGATCGCGGCTGGTGCTGTCGCCTTCGTCGGCTGGTGGGCCGCGCTGTTCACCGGGCGGCTGCCGCAGTTCGCGGTGGACTTCCTGAGCGGCTTCCTGCGCTGGACGACCCGGGTCTACGCGTACGACCTGCTGCTCACCGACGTGTACCCGCCCTTCGGGTTGGACGACGCCCCTAGTTACCCGGTGCGGGTGGCGATCCCGGAGCCGCAGCGGCTGCATCGCGCCGCGGTGTTCTTCCGTTACTTCCTTGCCTTCCCGGCGACCCTGCTCGCGGCAATCCTCATCTACGGGGCCGGCACGCTGCTGGCCTTGGTCGCCTGGCTGATCACCCTGGTGACGGGGCGGTTGCCGGGCTCGTTGCACCTCGCCTACGTCGCGGTCCTGCGGTTCGAGACCCGGCTGTACGGCTACTGGTGGATGCTGACCCCGGCCTACCCGGGCGGGCTCTACGGCGACCAGCCCGGGGCGACGGCCTGGGCGGACGCCCTGCCGGCGGCCCCGGTACCCGGCCCGTGGCAGCCGGGCCCCGGGTTCGGTAAGCCGGGGCCAGCCGACGGCACCCCGCAGGGATACGGCACTCCCCCGGGGTACGGCTCGCCACAGCGATATGACGCGAACCAGGGGTATGGCCCCGCGCAAGGCTACGGTTCACCGCAGGCCTACGGTTGGCCGCAGGGGTACGACGCCGCACCGGGATATGGCGCGCCGCCGGCTTACGGAACACCGGCCGGCTACGGCACGCCCGGCCCCGGTTACGGCATTCCTCCCGCCCCCGGTTACGGTCCCCCCGCCCCTTACGGTGCCCCCGGCGGGTACGGGGTGCGGCCGGTGTTCCAGCCGGCCACCTGGCTGCTCCCGCTGACCTCCGGCGCCCGGAAGCTGGTCACCACGTTCATCGTGCTCGGCTCGCTGTTCCTGGCCGGCTACCTGGCCCTGTACGCCGTCCTCATCGGCTCGACGGTTGGCCGGGTTGACCGCACGGTGACCACGATCAGCCAGCTGAACGGCTACCACCACACGCTGGTGACCACTTCGGAGGCGCTGGACAAGGCGGCCAAGGCCTGCGGCCAGGAACTGGCCTGCGTCACCAAGGTGGACGGCCAGTACGCGGGCGCCTTCCAGACGTTCTCCGACCAGCTGGCCCGCACGTCCGTGCCGGCCAGCGCAAACCAGGACATGATCCGGCTCAGCACCGATTCCTCCGCACTGGCAGAGGACTACCTTCAGCTGAGCCAGGCCACGACCGCCGCGCAGTACCAGTCCGCGCTCGACAGCAACGGCGTCCAGGACAAGCTTTCCGGCTTCAACCAGGACTATCCGGCCGTCATCACGGACCTGGAGCAGACCATGACCATCCGGACGGCCACGGGCAGCCAGTAAGCCCCGCGAGCGGCCGCGCAGCAGCCTGACCGCGGCGGCGGCGAAGACCGCCGCCGCGGCCAGCTCGTACTTGAAGCGGTGGGGTGCCTCGTCCTGGATGCCCCAGTGGATCCGGTCGAACGCCAGCGGGAACGGGGAGCGCCCGAAGAACACCGTCGACGGCTTGTCCAGGTCGGGCAGGGCGGCGCCGGCCATGCCCGCCAGCACCGCCAGACGGACGTCCGGCGGCGCGATCGCGGCCATGGCGCCGATGACCGCCAGGCCGGTCAGCCCGTCGGACACCGCGACCTGCATAAAGGTCGGCAGTCCGTCCCACTTTCCCCAGTGCGGGACCGCGTCCAGGGCGAAGTGCGACAGCACCCCGAGGCCGAACGCGGGGACGGGACGGCGGGCCACGGCGCCGATCACGGCTCCGGAGAGTACGTGATTGGTCACCAGCATGTAACCAACCTACCGGCCTCATCTCGTCCTCGGCACGCGACGCGCCACGCCTGGTAGCGTTTCAGCCATGCTGGACAGACGATTCATCAGGGATAACCCGGAAGCCGTAAAGGCGGCCGTCCGGGTCAAGGGCATCGACCTGAACGTGGACGAGCTGCTCAGCCTGGACCAGTCCAGCCGTGAACTTCAGCGCGAACTCGACGAGGCGCAGACCGTACGCAAGCGCTTCGCGAAAGAGTTCGCCAAGGCCGACGAGGCAACTAGGACCACGCTCAAGGCCGAGCACGACGAGCAGGACCTGCACCTCAAAGAGGTCAGGGAGCGGCTCGGGCGGGCCAACGAGGCGCTCCAGGCCCTGCTGCTGCTTACCCCGACGATCCCGTGGACCGGCTCGCCGGTCGGCCGGGACGACTCGGCCAACACGACGATCAAGGTCTGGGGCGAGAAGCCGTCCTTCGACTTCGAGGTCAAGGACCACGTGGAGCTGCTCGAGAACCGGGGCTGGGCCGAATTTGCCCGGGCCCGGAAGGTCGCCGGCGAGCGCGCCTACGCCCTAACCGGGGACATGGTGCTGCTCGAGCGGGCCCTTCTCTCCTACGCGCTCGACCACCTGATCGCGCTCGGCTCCACCGTGATCTCGGTCCCGGTGATGGTCCGGGAGGAGGCGCTGATCGGTACCGGGCAGTTCCCCGCGCACCGCGAGGAGACCTACTCACTGCCCGCCGACGACCTCTTCCTGGCCGGTACCGCCGAGGTGGCCCTGGTCGGCCTGCACTCGGGAGAGATCCTGGACGCGAAGGCGCTGCCGCTGCGCTACGCGGGTATCTCCCCCTGCTTCCGCCGGGAGGCGGGGAGCGCCGGACGCGACGTGCGCGGCCTGCTCCGGGTGCACCAGTTCGAGAAGGTCGAGCAGTTTGTCATCTGCGCCGCCGACGACGCGGAGTCCGACCGCTGGCACGCCGACCTGCTGGCCGCGGCCGAGCACCTGCTGCAGGGACTTGACCTGCACTACGAGGTAGTCGAGTGCTCCACCGGAGACATGGGCGCGGGCAAGTACCGGATGAATGACGTCAACACCTGGTTCCCGTCGCTCGACCGGTTCCGCGAGACGCACAGCTGCTCGTCGCTGCACGGCTGGCAGGCCCGGCGGGCGAATATCCGTTACCGGGACGCCGACGGGGTCAAGTTCGCCTACACGCTGAACAACACCGCGATCGCCACGCCCCGGCTGCTCGCCGCGGTAGTGGAGAATTACCAGACCGCAGACCAGAAGGTCCGGGTGCCGCCGGCGCTCCAGCCGTACCTCGGCAACCGGACCGAGCTGTAGCCCAACTAGGAAGACCGGAGGGCCGTGCACCGTGGGACGCGAGCGTCATACGCTGCGAGGCGTGGAACTCCATGCTGATCGCGTGGCCGAGATGGCCCACCGCCCAGTTGCCCAGCTGCGACGGCGGGACGTCGCGATCGCGCTGCTGAGCGTGCCCGCCGAGGGCGCGCTCGCCTCGCTGCCGGTGATCAGGCGCGGCCTGCTCGCCGCCGGGAACCCGCTGTCGGCACCGTTCTGGGAGTCGGCGGAAGCCATCTTGAACAAAATCAGCTCCCACGAGGCAACATTCGGGGACGTGCACGGCTGGCTCGAGGCCACCGGAACCGAGCCGACCGGGATCATCGGCCTGCACGTGTGGGAAGAACCGTCTGCCCGCAGCCCGCTGCAGGAGGAGATGCACGCCCGGCTGGTCGGCCATCTGGAAGAGCGGCTGGCGGCCGGGGAGATCGACCCGGACCTGCTCGCCACCGGGGACCCGGCGGCCCGGCAGGAGTACCTGGCGCTGCAGGAGCGGTGGATGGCCACGCCGCTGCCGGACAGCCGGGTGCCGATGACCGTGCTGCTCGACGAGCAGGACGAGGCCTTCCTGGCCGACTGGGCGGCGGCCGACGCCGAGGCGCGCGCCGCGCTGCAGTCCGTGCTCGACCGGGCCCGCCCCCGTCCGCTTCCCGCCGTCGAGCTGACCTCCGCGGCCGGCCGGTTGCGGGCGGACGTCGCCCGGCCGGGCTGGCCCGGGCAGATGCTGGTCTCGTTCAGCGGCCGCACCGCGGACGCGCTGCCCGGGGACGACGCGGAGCTGTGGCTCACGCTGGCCACGTCGGTGGCCTCACCGCAGGGCGGCCCGCTGTCGGACGAAGACCGGGAGTTCGCCCGCGCCATGGAGTGGGCGGAAGACGAGGACCTGGAGTTCGGTGACGCACTAGGCGAGCCCGGGACCGGCAGCGAGCCAGACGAGCTGTCCGCCGCGATCGCCGCCGTCTGCGCCCTCGACCACTTTGACTGGCTCGCGGTCATCTCGGAGCTGGTCGCGGGAGGCCCGGGGACACCCGCCTCGGCCGCCGACCTGGCCCGGTACGTCCGGGACTTCGACCCGGACGAGGTCATCGGCCTGGTAATAGCGGAGGCGGGCGGCACGGCCGGGCGGAACGGCGACGCGGACGACCCGGAGGCCGGCGACAGCGAGTTCGACGACTACGCGGAAGACTTCGACGAGCTGAGCGTAGAGGGACTCTTTCTGCACGTCACCGCGATGTGGTCCGTGCTCGGCGCGATCGACTCGGACGACCGGCTGACCTCACTGGGCTGGTGGGGCCTGCCCGAGGCCATGCGGCGCGCCTGGGCGGAATGACTCCTGGGCCTCGCCGGCCGCGGTCTCGTCGGTCAGGTCCGCGTCTTCCAGTTCCTCCGGGGCCGGGCCGATCTTGCGGAACTGCTTGTTCATCGAGCGGAGCAGGAAGACGAGGGCGAGCTCGAGCGCGGCCACGACGAGAAACCCGAGCAGGCCCGGCTCCACGTCGTTGAGCGTGGCGGAATTGGCGCTGCCTGCCGCCAGTAGCTGGATCAAAGGGTCACACTCTCCCGGATACCCGCGAAAAGGTCATCTTCCGGCAGCTCGGTGTCGACGAGCGACCTAGCAAGATGATAGTCCTCGGTCGGCCACGCGACGCGTTCCACGTCGCGCGGGCAGGCGAACCACGATCCGTCCGGGTCGATCTGAGTGGCGTGCGCCCGTAGCGCGTCGTCGCGGACCTGGAAGTAATCGGCCGCGTTCACCCTGGTGGTGATCTCTAGCGGCTGGTCACCGCGCTCCTGGCGCTTGCGGGCGCGTTCTTCCCACTCGGCGAAGATCTTCTCGTAGGGGGACTCCAGGCCGCGCCGGACCAGCTCCGCGTGGAAAGCGGCGTACTTCTCCCGGTGGAAGGTGGCGAAGTAGTAAAGCTTCAGCGCCTGCCAGGGCTCGCCGCCGGCCTCCGGGTAGCGGTCCGGTTCCGCCGCTCCCTCGAAGGCCTCCACCGCGACCTGATGAGCCCGGATGTGGTCCGGATGCGGGTAACCGCCGCTTTCGTCGTAGGCCAGCATGACGTGCGGGCGGAAGTCGCGCACCAGGCGCACGAGCGGCGCCGCGGCCTCAGGCAGCGGGACGACAGCGAAACTGCCGTCGGGCAGGGGGGGCAGCGGGTCGCCTTCCGGCAGGCCCGAGTCGGTAAAGCCGAGGAACCGCTGTTCCACCCCGAGGATCGCCCGGGCCCGGTCCATCTCCTCGCGCCTGATCTCGGCCAGGTTGGCCAGCACTTCCGGGCGCTCCATGGCGGGATTCAGGATACTGCCGCGCTCGCCGCCGGTCATGGTGGCGACCAGTACCTCGACGCCCTCGCGGGCGTACCTGGCCATGGTGGCGGCGCCCTTGCTGGACTCGTCGTCGGGATGCGCGTGCACGGCCATCAGCCGCAGCCGCTCTGGTCCTGCCCCGTTCGATGACAAGCTGGTCGCCCTCCGTCTGCTCTCTGTCCCACTGACGGAACACTGGTCCGGTTTAGCGGCATTCCCGTGCGGGAAACCTGCCCCGGAGGCTTTGTACCGCCACGACGCTGGCCGGCCGCACTTGACTAGTTCGCGCCGGTGGCCGACTCTTGTTAGCCTCAGAAGATTACCCCCAGAGACCGGTTGGCTCCCGGCGGATGACAGCAACCTCCTGCCGCCCCGGATTTGGCCAGCACGCAGCGGCCAGAAGAGCCCTGCGCAGTGAGGAGTGCCCGTGACTGAGACGCGCGACGAAAGCGTCACCTGGCTTACCCAGGAGGCGTTCGACCGGCTGAAAGCCGAGTTCGACTATCTCTCCGTACAGGGTCGCATCGACATCGCCAAGAAGATCGAGGCGGCCCGCGACGAGGGAGACCTGCGCGAAAACGGCGGTTACCACGCGGCCAAGGAAGAGCAGGGCAAGCAGGAGGGGCGGATCCTCCAGCTTCAGCACATCATTGAGAACGCGCGCGTCGGCGAGCCGCCGCGTACCGACGGCGTCGTCGGTCCCGGCATGACGGTGACCGTCCGTTTCTCCCGCGACGACGAGGAAGTGACGTTCCTGCTCGCCTCGCGGGAGGAGAGCGGCGCGCCGATCGACGTCTACTCGCCCAAGTCCCCGCTGGGCTCGGCGATCACCGGCAAGAAGGTCGGGGAAAAGGCGAGCTTCTCACTGCCCAACGGCCGGTCCACCACGGTGGAAATCCTGGAGGCCGTGCCCTACGGCGGCGCCTGAGGCACAGCGCTCCAGAACACAGCACTCAGAAACGACGGGCGCCCGGCGGTTGCTGCCGGCGGGCGCCCGTCGCGTTTCTCCCGGCCGCTGAGAGCAACCTAAATATTACAGAAACGCGACGAAATTCACTCCGGGTAACCGCGCGGCGGCAGGTACGCTTACGCCCCTGACGTGTGCGTTAGCACCGGAACGAGGGGTGGAGCAATGGGGGACCCGCGGTTCGATCGGGATGTTGTGGTGGTTGGCGGGGGCGGTCATGTGGGGCTGCCGCTGGCGATCGCGTTTGCTGACCGCGGGGCGCGGGTGGCGATTTACGATGTGAGCGAGGCGGCGGTGGCGGCGGTGAACGCGGGGCGGC
>DASWUW010000915.1:0-4087 GCA_036406335.1 Trebonia sp. | reverse complement strand
GGCGCCGCCGCCGGAGACGCTGAACAAGCCGAGTGCCGGAGGCGCTGAACAAGCCGAGTGGCGATACGCTCACGGTGCGGCTAGGGGCAGGCGGACAAGGGGAGCGGCAATGAGCGGTTCGGGCGCGGGGGACAGCGGCTTGCCCCCCTGGGATCCGGCCGACCCGGTGTCCGGCCCCGAGGAAACGCAGGCGACCCCCGGCCCGGAGGCGAGCTCCGCGGACCCGGATCCGGGTCCTCCCGCGGACACCGTCGGCGGCAAACGGCGGTACCGCCGCACTGGGCGGCGGCGCAGCTTCTGGCGCGAGCTTCCCGTGCTCGTCGTCGTCGCGGTGGTACTCGCGCTCCTGATCAAGGCCTTCGCCGTCCAGGCGTTCTTCATCCCGTCCGGCTCGATGCAAAACACCCTGGAAATCGGCGACCGGGTGCTGATCAACAAGATCGACTACCACCTGTGGTCAGTCCACCGGGGCGACATCATCGTGTTCGACGGCACCGGTTCGTGGGATTTCGACAACCCGCCCGCCAGCACCAACATCTTCAGCAAGGCGGCCAGCGAGCTCGAGGGGATCGTCGGCGTCAGCCACGACTCCTCCATCTACATCAAGCGGGTCATCGGCTTGCCCGGTGACCGCGTGGCCTGCTGCAACTCCGCCCACCAGGTCACCGTCAACGGAGCCGCGCTCAGCGAGAGCGCCTACCTGTACCCGGATAACACGCCGTCGACCCAGAAGTTCAGCAGCACGGTCCCGGCCGGACGGCTGTGGGTGATGGGCGACCACCGCCTGGTTTCCTACGACTCCCGCGGCCACCTGGGCGACCCGGGCGGCGGCACCATCCCCCAGAGCGCCGTCCTCGGCCGCGCCTTCGTGATCATCTGGCCGCTGAGCCGCTGGCACTTCCTCGGCACCCCCGCTACCTTCGGGCAGCCGGGGCTGAACGCCGCCGCCGCACTGGACAACGGCGTCCCCGCCCGGCCCGCGCCGTCGCCGCTGCCGCTGGCCCTCGGCTTCGCCGGCGCGGTCCCGGTCACCTGGCTGCAGCGCCGGGCCCGGATCCGCCGCCGTGCGCGCCGCGGTTAGATACGCTGCGAAGTGAGATGGCCGCTTCCCCTTACACGCCAAGACCGAGCGCCGGGCTCGCCGCGTACGAGAACGCACTCGCCCGCGCCGGGCTCGCGCCCGTCGCCGGTATCGACGAAGCGGGCCGCGGCGCCTGCGCCGGGCCGCTCGTGGTCGCGGCGGTAGTGCTCGACGCGCCCGCGATCCGGCGCATCCGCGGTCTGGCGGACTCCAAGCTGCTCAGCCCGGCCGCCCGCGAGACCGCCTACGCGAACGTGGTCCGGCACGCGCTGGAATGGCACGTCACCACGATCCCGAACCCCGAGATCGATGCCCTCGGACTGCACGTGTGCAATATCGAGGGCATGCGCCGGGCGTTCGCCGGGCTGACCAGCCGCCCCGCGTACGTACTGACCGACGGCTTCCCGGTCAGCGGCCTCGGCGCCCCCGCCCTGGCCATGTGGAAGGGAGACCGGGTCGCCGCGTCGGTCGCCGCCGCCTCGGTGATCGCCAAGGTCACCCGGGACCGGATGATGCGCGAGCTGGACAAGCGTTACCCCGTATACGGCTTCGGCCAGCACAAGGGGTACGTAACCGGCGAGCACCTGCGGGCCCTGGCGGAGCACGGCCCGTCCCCGGTGCACCGCCGGTCTTTCCGCTGCGTGCCCGATGATGTGTCCGATGGTGGTCCAGCGGAGGGAGAATAGGTGACATGAGCGCGGAAGACCTGGAGAAGTACGAAGCGGAGATGGAGCTGCAGCTCTACCGCGAGTACCGCGACGTCGTCGGCCTGTTCACCCACGTCGTGGAGACCGAGCGCCGTTTCTACCTCACGAACGACGTCGACCTCAAGGTACGCACGGCCGACAACGGAGAGGTGTTCTTCGAAGTCACCATGCAAGACGCCTGGGTCTGGGACATGTACCGGCCGGCTCGTTTCGTCAAGAACGTGCGGGTAGTGACCTTCAAGGACGTCAACATCGAGGAGCTGGCCAAAAGCGACCTCGAGCTGCCGCCCGACGACGAAGAGAAGCCGGGCTTTTCCGGCTAAGGTGCCGACGTCCCGCCTGCGGCGGGACAAGGGGGTCCGACATGCTAGGCCTGCCCGACGGAATAACCGCCTGCCTGTTCGACATGGACGGGGTCATCACCCAGACCGCGAAAGTACACGACGCGGCCTGGAAAGAAATGTTCGACGAGTTCCTCAAGAACTGGTCGGCCGCCCACAACCAGAAGTTCACGCCGTTCGACTCCGGCCACGATTACTCCGAGTACGTCGACGGCAAGCCGCGGACCGAGGGCATCACGTCGTTCCTGGACTCCCGCGGAATCAAGCTGCCTGAGGGACAAGAATCCGACAAGCCCGGCGCCGACACCGTCTACGGGCTCGGCAACCGCAAGAACGAGCTGTTCCTGCAGGTCCTCAAGCGCGACGGCGTACAGGCTTACGACGGCTCCGTCCGCTACGTCAAGGCGGTACGCGAGGCCGGCCTGCGCACCGCGATCGTCTCTTCCAGCGCCAACACCGCGGCGGTACTCGAATCGGCGGGCGTGGCCGGCCTGTTCGAGGTCCGGGTCGACCACCAGGCCGCCGAAGAGCACCAGCTGCAGGGCAAGCCCGCACCCGACACCTTCCTCGAGGCGGCGAAAGAGCTCGGCGTCCCGGCGGCGCACGCCGTCGTCTACGAGGACGCCCTGGCCGGGGTGGCCGCCGGGCGCGCCGGCCACTTCGGGTTCGTCGTCGGAGTAGACCGGACCGGACAAGCCAGTCAGCTGCACGAGCACGGGGCTGACGTGGTAGTCAAGGACCTAGCAGAGCTGCTGTAGCGGCAGGCAGGCGTACCAGCGGAGGTACCGGATACACGTGATCGAGAACGAGCATTACGGGGCACAGCCGTGGAGCCTCACCGAGAGCTCGCTTGACCTTGACCTGCTGGCCCAGAGCGAATCGGTATTCGCCCTGTCCAACGGGCACATCGGGCTGCGCGGCAACCTCGACGAGGGCGAGCCGCACGGCCTGCCCGGCACCTACCTGAACTCAGTCTACGAAGACCGCCCGCTGCCGTACGCGGAAGCAGGCTACGGCTTCCCCGACACCGGCCAGTCGGTCATCAACGTGACCAACGGCAAGATCATCCGCCTGCTGGTCAACGACGAGCCGTTCGACATCCGCTACGGCACCGTCCGCTCCCACACCCGCACCCTCGACCTGCGGGCCGGCACCCTCACCCGAGAAGTCGTCTGGACCTCGCCCGCCGGGCACACCGTCCGGGTCAAGTCGGTCCGCCTCGTCTCCCTCACCCAGCGCGCGATCGCTGCCGTCAGCTACTCCGTCACCCCCGTCGACCTGCCCCCCGGCACCGACGAAAGCGCCCCCTCGGACGCCCCCGGCGGCGACCCCGTCCGCATCGTCATCCTGTCCGAAATCGTGGCCAACGAAGAAATCCCGACCCAGTCGGCCGACCCCCGCGCCGCCGCGATGCTGGCCCAGCCGCTGGTCAGCGAAGAGCACGACTGCACCGAAGCCAGCCCCAACGGCCTGCCGCGGGCCATCCTGGTCCACGGCACCCGGCAGAGCAAGCTCCGGATGGCCGTCGCCATGGCCCACGAAGTCACCGGCCCCAAGCGGATGAAGCTCAGCATGGAGTCCTTCACCGACCTCGGGCGCCTCACCGTCGCCGCCGAAGTCGCCAAGGGCGAAGAAGTACGGCTGGTCAAGTACCTCGGCTACGGCTGGTCCAGCCAGCGGTCCCGCCCCGCGCTCATCGACCAGGTCGCCGGCGCCCTCGCCGCCGCCGAGCTAACCGGCTGGGACGGGCTCCTGCGCGAACAGCGCGCCTTCCTCGACGCCTTCTGGGAAGGCGCCGACGTCGAAGTTGACGGCGACGTGGAAATCCAGCAGGCCGTCCGGTTCGGGCTCTTCCACATCCTGCAGGCCGGCGCCCGCGCCGAGCAGCGGCCCATCCCCGCCAAGGGTCTCACCGGCACCGGCTACGACGGCCACACCTTCTGGGACACCGAGATGTT
>DASWUW010000914.1:0-6180 GCA_036406335.1 Trebonia sp. | reverse complement strand
GACAACGAGGTCTCCTGGGTGGACTGGTCCAAGGCGGCGGGCGAGCGGGACCTGCTCGCCTTC
The DNA here is from genome assembly GCA_036406335.1 of Trebonia sp. GTDB lineage: Bacteria > Actinomycetota > Actinomycetes > Streptosporangiales > Streptosporangiaceae > Trebonia. Next base: position 6,117 of record DASWUW010000914.1, on the reverse strand, counting down.
ACCCGGCGGCTGGCCCGGCTGCGGCGTGACCACCCGGTCTTCCGCCGCCGCCGCTTCTTCCGGGGCGCCTACGCCGGCACCGGCGACGGCGCGCTGGTCGACGGCACCGTCGACCTCGCCTGGCTCACGCCGGCCGGCGACGAGATGACCGAGTCCGACTGGCGCCAGTCGTACGCCAAGTCGGTCGCCGTCTTCCTCAACGGATCAGCGATCACCGAGCCCGACCCGCGCGGCGACCGGGTGACGGACAAGAAGTTCCTGCTGATGTTTAACGCGGGCGACGACCCGATCACGTTCACCATCCCCGAGGCCAGGCTCGGCCACGACTGGGAGATCGTCCTGGACACGGAAACCCCGCGCGGCGAGCCCCCGGAGGCGACCGGCTTCCTGCCCAAGACCAAGATCGAGGTATGCGGGCACGCCATCGTGGTGCTGCGCTCCCGCACCTGACCGGGCCAGCCGCTAGGATCGGGCGGGTGCGGATGATCCTCCCCTCCCCCGGCGGCGAACTCGACCTCCACGCGCTGGCTGAGGCCTACGCCTACCCGGACCAGCGCTGGCTGCGGGTCAACTTCGTGTCCAGTGCCGACGGGGCGTCCTCGGTGGACGGGCTGTCCGGCGGGCTGTCCTCGGCGGGCGACAAGCAGGTCTTCGGCATCCTGCGGGTGCTGGCCGACGTCATCCTGGTCGGCTCGGGGACCGCGCGAGCGGAGAACTACCACCCCGCACGGGCCCGCCCCGCGCTGGCCGGGTTGCGCCCGGGCCGCCCCGCGGCCGCGCCGATCGCGCTGGTCACCGGCACCCTCCACCTCGACCTGGGCTCTTCTCTGTTCACCGAGGCGGCGCCGGACGCGCGCCCCATCGTGATCACCTGCGCGGCGTCCGACCCCGGGCGGCGGGCCGAGACGGCCAAAGTCGCCGACGTCGTCGTCGCGGGCGACGACACGGTCGACCTCGCGGCCGCGCTGCGCGAACTGGCCGGCCGGGGCCTGGGCCGGGTGCTGTGCGAGGGCGGGCCGCACCTGTTCGGCGACCTGGCCGGAGCCGGCCTGGCGGACGAGCTCTGCCTGTCGCTCAGCCCGGCCCTGGCCGGGCCTGGCCCGGGCCGGATCATCGCGGGCGACGCGGAGACGGCCCGCCCGCTGACCCTGCACCAGGTCATCACCGACGACGGCTTCCTCTTCTGCCGCTATTTCGCCCGGCCCGCCGGCCACCAGTAGACACCGTCCGAACGGAGCCTGGCCGCTCCCGCCCCAGCCCCGGCGTCCTCGCGGCGGGGCGGCCAGGCGGCCGGCCCGGCGCGGCATCGCTCGCCTAATTGTTCAGGTAAGACTTATCAGTTACGCTTACTTGTATGGGCACAAGTAAAACGGCACCGGATATCGGCGAGGTAGCGGGGACGCTGCGAGTCGCGGTCGGGATGGTGGTACGCAAGCTGCGGCAGGTGCCGGTAGCCGGCGAGCTGACCCTGGCCGAGTCATCCGCGCTGGCCCGCCTGGAGCGCGGCGGCCCGGCCACCTCCAGCGACCTGGCCCGGGAGGACCGGATCAGCCCGCAGTCGATGGGCGCCACCGTCGCCGCGCTGCTCGACCGGGGCCTGATCGAGCGGAGCAAGGACCCGGAGGACGGCCGCCGGATCGTGCTGTCCATCACCGACACCGGGGTGCGGACCGTGCACGACCGGCGCGGCGCGCGGACCGAGCAGATCGCGGCGGTGCTGCGCACCGGGTTCAGCGACGACGAACTGGTTCAGCTCACGGCCGTGCTGCCGCTGCTCGAGCGGCTGGCGGAGCGGCTCTGATGGGCGCGCCTGCCACCGCTCCCGTGGCCGCCGGCGGCCGGCCGAGGCCGCCGAAGCCGGACCGTTACGCCTGGGTCGCGCTGGCCAACACGACCGCGGCGATCTTCATGGCCTCGCTTGACGGGTCGGTCGTCATCATCGCGCTCCCGGCGATCTTCAAGGGCATCCACCTGGACCCGCTGTCGGCGGGCAACATCAGCTACCTGCTGTGGATGATCATGGGCTACCGCCTCGTCCAGGCGGTACTGGTGGTGAACCTGGGCAAGCTGGGCGACATGTTCGGCCGGGTCAAGATGTACAACGCGGGGTTCGTGGTGTTCACGATCGCGTCGATCCTGCTGTCGTTCGACCCGTACCAGGGCACCCGCGCCGCGCTCTGGCTGATCGGCTGGCGCCTGCTGCAGGCCGTCGGCGGGTCGATGCTGATGGCCAACTCGGCCGCCATCCTCACCGACGCGTTCCCGCCCGAGCGGCGCGGGTTCGCCCTCGGCACCAACCAGATCGCCGCCCTCGCGGGCATGTTCATCGGCCTGGTGGCGGGCGGCCTGCTGGCCGCGTGGGACTGGCGCGCGGTGTTCTGGATCAACGTGCCGGTCGGCGTGTTCGGCACGCTGTGGGCTTACCTGAAGCTGCGCGACAACGGCGTGCGGCGGCGGGCCAGGATCGACTGGTGGGGCAACATCACCTTCGCCCTCGGCCTCGGTTCCATCCTGGTCGGCGTCACCTACGGCATCCAGCCCTACGGGAACAACCCGATGGGCTGGGAATCGCCGGTCGTGCTGGGCGAGCTCATCGGCGGTCTCGCGGTGCTGACCGTCTTCGTGATCATCGAGAACCGGATCGCGGAGCCGATGTTCCGGCTGTCGCTGTTCAAGATCCGCGAGTTCACCTCGGGTAACGTGGCCGGCCTGCTGGTGTCGGTCGCCCGCGGCGGCATCCAGTTCATGCTGATCATCTGGCTGCAGGGCATCTGGCTGCCGCTGCACGGCTACTCCTACGCCCAGACGCCGCTGTGGGCGGGCATCTTCATCCTGCCGATGACCGCCGGGTTCCTGGTCTCGGGGCCGGTCTCGGGCATCCTGTCTGACCGGTTCGGGTCCCGGGGCATCGCCAGCGCGGGCACCGCCGTGTTCGGGGCGGCGTTCATCGGGCTGACGCTGCTGCCGGTCAACTTCCCCTACCTGGCGTTCGCGCTGCTCACCGCGCTGAGCGGCATCGGCAGCGGAATGTTCGCCTCGCCCAACTCTTCCTCCATCATGGGTTCGGTTCCGGCCAGCGACCGGGGCTCGGCGTCCGGCATGCGCTCCACGTTCCAGAACTCCGGCACCGCCGTGTCCATCGGCGTGGTGTTCACGCTGATGATCATCGGGCTGTCCAGCTCGCTGCCGACCACGCTGTACAACGGCCTGACCAGGCTGGGCGTCCCGGCCGGCACGGCGCACCAGGTCGCCGCGCTGCCGCCGGTGTCCTCGCTGTTCGCCTCCGTCCTCGGGGTGAACCCGGTGCAGCACCTGCTTGCCCCGACCGGAGTGCTGGCCCGGCTCCCGGCCGCCAGCCAGGCCGAGCTGACCGGCCGGACGTTCTTCCCGGAGCTGCTGTCGGGACCGTTCCACAGCGGCCTGATCGTGGTGTTCAGCGTCTCGGCGGCGCTGTCGGTGCTGGCCGGCCTGGCCTCGCTGCTGCGCGGCAGGCGCCAGGCTCCGCTCCCCGGGGAGACCGTCCTGGCCGCGGCCGCCGACCCCGGGGCGGACTAACGCGGGACCAGCCTGACGGTGGCGTCCCGGGCCGTCTCGGTCACCATCGGGTCCACGTACTGCGCGCTGTAATTGCGGTACTTGTCCCGGTAGGCCGCGTCGACCGCGTCCCGCACGTCCGGGTCAGCCTCGTCCGCGAACGTGACGTCCCGGGTCACCCCGCCGGACTCGACCCGGCCGTCGTGCGTGGCCAGGACGGCCCGGTACCAGGGGGACTCCGTTCCCTTGAAGGCACGGACGTACAGGTCGTCGCCCGCCCGCACCACCCAGATCGTCACCGGGTCGCGCAGCGTCCCGTCGGGCCGCCGCGCGGCGATCCGCAGCTCGTCCGCTCCGCCGATCGCGCCGAGTTCACCGCTCGTCCACGTGGTCACCGTCGTTCCTCCTGTCGTGGCCCGCGGTCCGCGGTCCGCGGTCCGCGGTGGAGTCATCCCGGGCGAGGTTACTTGAACGACCAGACCTTGACGTACTTGACCGCCATCCCGGCGGGCGAGGTGTCGGAGTTGACCGGGGCGTGGCCGATGGTCTGCTCCACCTCGCCGGTATCCGGGGTGACGCTGGACGTGATCAGCAGGTTCAGCGCCGCCCCGGTGACCGCGTCGCTGCTGAGGCTGGTGTACTGCTGGCCGTCGTAGTACACGGCGAAGAAACCCCGCGTGTAGACGATGTCCACCACGTGCCAGCCCGGCTTCAGGTTGGCGCCGCGGGCGGGCAGCGTGCCGTCCTGGGCGTAGCCGTCGGTCGACATCGACTGCGGCGAGCCGGCCGCGCCCCAGTGCCAGGCCACCGCGTTCACGCCGGTCGCGGGCTCGGCCTCCACCGCGTCGAGCTCGCCGCCCGTCGGCCAGCTGGCCTGGTCGGTCAGCCACAGGGAAGTCCAGTCGGCGATGGTGCCCTGGCTGCCGGGCAGCGGCGGGAAATAGGCGTAGGCCTCGATCACCGCCGACGAGTACGCCTGCGGGGTGATCAGCGCGACGCAGCTGCCGTCGCGGCCGGTCGTCGCGAGTACCGCGTCGTCGCTGCGGTCGCCGGACACCGAGCCGTCCGGCACCTCCCAGTCCTCCTGGCGGCAGTACGACGACGTCTGGTTCCAGGACTCCAGCTGCGCGCCGACGGCGTTCAGCACCAGCGAGCCGGCGTAGCTGGCCCCGGCGACCGGCGGCGGGCTGAACACCGTCTGCCGGCTGGGCTTGGGCGCCGGGCTGGGTCTGGCGGCCGGGCTGGAGGCCACCGCGGAGGCGGACGGCGGCGCCGCCGCCGCCACCGCGCCGAAGGTAACGGGCGGCGGGGGCGGAATGGATATGACCCCGGTTTTCGCACCGAAAGCATGCACCGGGATGAGGACCGCGGCGAGAAGCACCACGAAGAGCGCGGCGAACAGCACCGCGCCCTTACTGACGGACCCGGGCCGCCTGGTTCGGACCGCGTCCGGGAGTTTCTGGTCGCGTACCGCCAACGCCACTCCCCCCGCCACCGACACCATCGCGAGGTCACTCTAACGGAGTCATGCCACACCGGGCCGAGGCTCGGTCAATTGACGTGCTCTCCGGCTTGAAGGCGGGAGATTCAGCCCGTGCCGGCTCATGCGGCACCTCTGAGGCTTCCCGCTTCACCGGCCGGCGCCGCCGCGAGCAGCGGACTTACCTGGCCTCCACGGGCGTTTTTGGTCTCGGCGCGTCCCGCCGCGACCTGTCCCAGCTTCCTGATGTTCTTCGCCGCGTTAACGTCCCGGTCATGGACGGTCCCGCAGGCCGCGCAGGCCCACTCGCGGACGCTGAGCGGTTTCGGGCCGTCCTTCACGCCGCACGCTGAGCAGGCCTGACTCGTCGGCTCCCACCGGCCGATCTTCACGAACTCCCGGCCGTACAGCGCCGCCTTGTACTCGAGCATGTTCACGAATGCCGACCAGCCCGCGTCGTGGACCGACTTGGCCAGCTTAGTGCGCGCCAGCCCGGACACCGCGAGGTCTTCCACGTACACCGCTTGGTTATCGCGGATGATCTGCGTGGAAAGCTTGTGGTGGAAATCCCGGCGGGCGTCGGCGACACGGGCGTGAGCGCGGGCGACCTTAACCCGCGCCTTGTCCCGGTTCGCCGACCCCTTCTGCTTACGCGACAGCGACCGCTGCGCCTTCCTCAGCTTCTTCTCCGCCCGCCGCAGGAACTGCGGGGCGCTGACCTTGGTCCCGTCGTCCAGCACGGCGAAGTGACCCAGGCCGAGGTCGATGCCGCACTCCCGGTCCGCCTCCGGCAGCGGATTCTCGCTGGCCTCAACCACGAACGAGGCGAAGAACCGCCCGGACGCGTCCCGGATGACCGTGACCGACGACGGACCGGCGGGCAGGCCGCGCGACCAGCGGACCGGCACGTCCCCGATCTTCGGCAGCCGGAGCCGGCCGTCGTCCAGCACCCGGAACCGGGCGTTGGACGTGAACCGGACCGCCTGCCGGCGGTCCTTCCGGGACCGGAACCGGGGCGGCGCGACCTTCGGCCCCTTCCGCGTCCCGGTGACGGAGGCGAGGAAGTTCCGGTAGGCCGTGTTCAGGTCGGCTAGCGCCTGCTG
>DASWUW010000913.1:0-2865 GCA_036406335.1 Trebonia sp. | reverse complement strand
GCGAGCGCCGCGGTGAGCGCCGCCGGGTCGGCCGTGCCGCTCAGTCCGTCCGCGACCGGCCCGAGCTCGGCGACCCCGAGCCCGCGCAGCAGCGCGGCGGCGTCCGCCGGAGCCCGCAGGCCTGCCAGCACTTCGAAGGGGGTGAGAGCGCAGAGAATCTCCGGCTTGGGCCAGTCGTCGACGTAGTTACGGGACTTGTCACCGGGCGCGAGACCGCGCGCGGACTCCGCCTGGTACCCGGCCTCCGCCTGCTCCCGGGAGGGGTGCACCTGGATGGACAGCGCCTGCCCGGCGGCGAGAACCTTGAGCAGGAACGGGAGCCGGCCGCCGAACCGCGCGGCGCATTCCGGGCCGAGTTCGCCCGGCGGGTCGGCCGCTATCACCGCGTCCAGCGTGGTCCGGGCACCCGACCGTTCCACCCCGGACAGCGCCGACGGATGCGCGCCCATCCACAGCTCCGCCTCGGGTCCGGCGGTCGGCGCGGGCCGCCCCTGCAGCTCGGCGATCGCCGTGTGCGATCCCCAGCCGTAGGGCTGCGTGACCGGCTCTAGTAGGTCCATCCGCGCATGTTAGTGCGTCAGCCTGTCTTGGTGCGTCAGCCTGCCCGGGTGGGTCAGCCCGCTCCGCTGGTGTCCGCGGGGTGCTCCACCAGCGCGATGACCCGGCTGGCCATGAACCGGGCGCTGCGCACCGCCGTTCCGGTCCGGGTGACCTCGGTCACCTCCACGACGCCGCGCACGGTGCCAACCTCGACCCGCCGCCCGGCCCGGGTGGCGTACACCTCGTAGGTCTTGGCGCCGTCCCCGGTATCGACCACGATCTCAACGCGGTCCCCCTTCACGGGCCCCCTCCAAGGACGGAAAGTATATTCCTGACATACCACCCGCCGCCCCACGGGAAACCTGCCGCTCACTTATCACTGACGATCACACTCGCGTCGTCCGGCCGCCGGGCCAAAGGGCCGGAAATTTATGATCACGGAAGAAAAAGCCCGCCATAGGGGGACAAGATTTCCGTAGACGGGAAACTCTCCGTGGAAACGGAAAGGCGGCGCTGGTGCTGGGGTGAGTGTGGTGCCGCGGGTACTGGGGCTAAGGCGGGAACGGGGCGGCCGGCGTCTCGCGGGTGGGGTCCGCGGGGCGCCGGCCGTTGTCGGGGGTGGGGACGGCTCGAGGGGAGGGCTGGTGGGTGGTTAGTAGGTGGGCAGGGAGGGGTCTACCTGGTGTACCCAGGCCAGGACGCCGCCGCCGACGTGGACCGCGTCGGAGAAGCCGGCTTCCTTGAGGACCGCGAGGACCTCGGCGCTGCGGGCGCCGCTCTTGCAGTGCAGCACGATCTGCTTGTCGTTGGGCATCTTCTCCAGGGCGGAACCGTTAAGGAAATCGCCCTTCGGGATCAGCGTGGCGCCGGGGATGCTGACGATCTCGTACTCGTTGGGCTCGCGCACGTCGACCAGGTAGATGTTGTCGCCGCGCTCCTGCATCGCCGCCAGGTCCTTGGCGCTGATCGTCGAGCCGACCACCGCCGCCTCGGCCTCCTCGGAGACCGCGCCGCAGAAGGCCTCGTAGTCGATCAGCTCAGTGACCGTCGGGTTCTTGCCGCAGATGGCGCAGTCCGGGTCCTTGTTGACCTTGACCGTGCGGTAGCTCATCTCCAGGGCGTCGTAGATCATCAGGCGCCCGTTGAGGGTGTCGCCGATCCCGGTGATCAGCTTGATCGCCTCGTTCACCTGGATCGAGCCGATCGAGGCGCAGAGCACGCCCAGCACGCCGCCCTCGGCGCAGGACGGGACCATGCCGGGAGGCGGCGGCTCCGGGTAGAGGCACCGGTAGCAGGGGCCGTGGTCGGCCCAGAACACGCTCGCCTGGCCGTCGAAGCGGTAGATCGAGCCCCACACGTACGGCTTGTGCAGCAGCACGCAGGCGTCGTTCACCAGGTAGCGGGTGGCAAAGTTGTCGGTGCCGTCGATGATGAGGTCGTACGGCTCGAAGATCTCCAGCACGTTCTCGGACTCGAGCCGGGTCTTGTGCAGGATGACCTTCACGTACGGGTTGACCTCGGCGATCGACTCGCGCGCGGACTCCGCCTTGGACTTGCCCACGTCCGAGACGCCGTGAATGATCTGACGCTGCAGGTTCGACACGTCGACGGTGTCGAAGTCGGCGATGCCGAGCGTCCCGACGCCGGCCGCGGCGAGGTAGAGCAGCGCCGGCGAGCCGAGGCCGCCCGCGCCCACGACGAGCACCTTCGCGTTCTTCAGGCGCTTCTGCCCGGCCATGCCGACGTCCGGAATGATCAGGTGGCGCGAGTAGCGCTTGACCTCATCGACCGACAAGTCCGCGGCCGGTTCAACCAGCGGTGGAAGCGACACTGTGCAAACTCCAGTCAGGTTGATTTACGTTCTTCAGGCGTCAACTGGACGGCCGCGGCCCGCATTCCCGTTGGCCGCCGGCCCGGTATCCGCCAGCCCGGTATCCGCCAGCCCGGTGCCCGCCTGCGCGGCCGCTGCCTCGGTGCCCGCCTGCGCGGCCGTCTCCCGGAACAGGCCGGCGATGACGTCCGGGCATTCCATCTGCGCGATGTGCCCCGCCTCGGGCAGCACCAGCACCCGGGCGCGGCGGAAGGTGCGGGCCGCCCGGACCGCCAGCCGCGGGTCCACCAGGCGGTCGCCGGCGCCAAACAGCACCAGGGACGGCGCGGTGACCCGCGCCGCCGCCCGCCACAGCGAGAACGGAGCCGGGCGCAGCGTCTCGGCCACCAGCGTGCGCGCGGCCCGGGCGAGGGACAGCGCGCCGTAGCTGAGCGTGTCCCGGCGCCGCAGTTCCTCGACCTCCAGGGCCATCCGGTCCGGGTGCAGCCGGGACG
>DASWUW010000912.1:0-2399 GCA_036406335.1 Trebonia sp. | reverse complement strand
CATAAAGAAATCGGAGACCTGTTCCGCGAGGTCGCGGTGGGAATCACCTGGCTGCAGAAACGAACTGCCGGTGACCTGCCCGCTACTGAAGTGATCATGCTCACGGCGGAGTAACTTCGGGTAAAGGGAGAGCGGACGCGGTGCGGGTGACCAGAGTTAGTGACGGCGCTGGTGCAGGTGCTCGTAGGAGACCGGGGCGAAGGTGGCGAGGCGGTCGCGGAAGGACTCGGCTGAGTCTGGCCACAGCAGGGTGACCCGGCCGGTGCGCTCGTCGCGGTACCAGCTGGTGCAGCCGCCCTGGACCCAGACGGTGTCCCGGGCCATCTTGTCGATGTCGTTCATGTAGGAGTGGACCGCCTCGGCGGTGACGTCGAGGGCGTCGGCGCCGCTGGCTTCGAGGTGGTCGAGGGCGGACAGGACATAGCTGACCTGGGTCTCGATCATGAAGATGGCCGAGTTGTGGCCGAGGGCCGCGTTGGGGCCGTCCAGGACGTACATGTTGGGGAAGCCGTGCACGGTGGTGGAGGCGTGCGCGGTCATGCCGTTGCTCCACTCGTCGGCCAGCAGCCGGGAGCCGCGGCCGCGGATGTGACCGGCGATGGACGGGCGGGTGGAGTTGAAGCCGGTCGCCAGGACGAGGACGTCCAGCTCGTAGCGGTTGCCGCTGGCGGCGATCGCGGTGCGGCTGCCGTCCGCGATCCGGGTCAGCGGGGTGGGCTCGAACCGCACGTGGCCGAGTTGCAGGGTGGCGTAGTACTCATCGGAGAACAGGATGCGCTTGCAGCCGATCTCGTAGTCGGGGGTCAGCCGCTGGCGCACCTCGGCATCGGGGACCGCGGCGGTGAGGTGGTCCAGGGCCCGCTGGCGGAGCAGGTCGATGTCCGGGTGCCGGCGCTGCCGGGCGCCGATGCCCCGCTCGGCCTCGGCGAAGAGCTCGTCGCGCAGCGCGGTTACACTGCCCGGGTCGGCGGCGAAGTGCTCCATCTCTTCCCGGCTGTACTTCCGGTCGCCGCGGGGCAGGATGTAGGGCGCCGAGCGCTGGAAGACGACGACGTCGCTTGCCTCGGCGGCTAGCCGGGGCAGGATCTGGACCGACGAGGCGCCGGTCCCGACCAGGCCGACGCGCTTGCCGACCAGCGACACCTTCGCGTTCCAGCGGGCCGAGTGCCACCAGCGGCCGCCGAAGCCGTCCAGGTTCTTGATCGGCGGGATCTTCGGCTCGGACAGCCGGCCGGTGGCGATGACCAGGCTGGCGGCGGAGAAGTCGCCCCGGGTGGTGCGGACCGACCAGCGGGCCTCGTCGTCGTTCCACTCCGCTTCGGACAGGGCGCAGTTCAGCCGCAGGTGGTCCTCGAGTCCCTCCTCCCGGACGCAGGTGCGCAGGTAGGCGTGGATCTCACGCCCTTCGGCGAAGACGCGGGACCAGCTCGGGTTGGGCCGGAAGGAGAACGAGTACAGGTGGGAGGGGATGTCGCAGGACACACCGGGATAGCGGTTGTCCCGCCAGGTCCCGCCGACGTCGCCGGCCTGCTCGATGATGACAAACGACTCCCGGCCGCGCCGGGCGAGCTGGATGCCCATGCCGATCCCGGCGAAGCCCGCCCCGACGATCAGCACGTCAACCGCGGTCACGCCCCGGCCGTCAGGCACCGGCGGGGACCTTCTCGTACTTGGTGGTGCGCTGCTGCAGCGGCCGCCCGAGCTCCCGCGCGACCCGCTCCACGTCCTCCAGAGTCAGAACGAGCCCGGCCTCCGCCCCGGCGGCCGGCGCCAGCCGCCCGTCGAGCAGCAGGCCGCCCAGGTCACTGGCGCCGCCGCGGAGCAGCGCGACCGACGCGGCCAGGCCGAACTTGGGCCAGGCGGCCTGGATATTGCCGATCCGCCCGTGCAGCATCAGCCGGGCCACCGCATGGACCGCCCGCACCTGCCGCCAGGAGGGGCCGGGGAGGTCCGCGCCGACCAGGCCGGGGGCGGTGACCGCCGCCGCGGCGGGGACAAACGGCATCGCGATGAACTCGGTGAACCCGCCGGTCCGGTCCTGGGTCGCGGCCAGCCGCCGCAGGTGCGCGACCTGGTGCGCGGGGGTCTCGATGTGCCCGAAGACCATGGTGGAGGTGGAGGACAGCCCGGCCCGGTGGGCGGTCTCGATTACCTCGGTCCAGCGGGACACGGGAAGGTCCGGGCCGCCCATCATGCGGGTCCGCACGTCGTCGTCGAGGATGCGCGCGGCGGTACCGGGGACCGAGCCGAGCCCCAGCTCCCGGGCGGCGGTGAGGAACCCGGCCAGCGGCAGGCTGCGGCGCGCGGCTCCGTCGAGCAGCTCCGGTGCCCGGAAGGCGTGCAGGTGGATCGCGGGCGCGGGCGCCTTGACGGCGGCGATGAGATCTAGGTAGTCGTCA
>DASWUW010000911.1:0-4795 GCA_036406335.1 Trebonia sp. | reverse complement strand
CTTCGGCAACCGAGCGGGTAGACGGCGCGATGCTGGCTTACGAACGTATCCTCGGGTACGCGCTGCCGAAGCCAGCATCACTAGACTTCATACGGCTACAGGAGGAACAGTGGAAGGCACAGATCTAGATCTGCAGTGGCGGAAATCGTCCTACAGCGGCGGGGCTAACGGGTCTTGCGTAGAGACGGCCAGCGGCAACGGCCTGATCCTGGTCCGGGACACCATCGACCAGGACGGCTTCACGCTAAGTGTTTCGCCCTCGGGTTGGGCGAAATTCACCGCGACACTCAGGTAAGCCGGGCACAACCGGCAGGCGCCCTCCTCCACCCCTCGCGGCGGGAGAGGCCGGCTCAGGCCTGGTCGAGCTGAGCGGTCAGCGCCTCCGGCGCCCGCATCCGCCAGGCGTCGGTCACCAGCTCAGCCAGCCTCCCGGGACTGACCTCGGCCAGCCGGAGCAGCACCAGCGGCCAGCCGCGGTACTCCGGGGCGGTGAAAAAGATCCGCGGCTCGCCTAGGAGCAGCGCCTGTTTCTCGCCCTCGTCTCCCACGAACAGCACCGCGACGTCCGTCCGGATGCGCCGCGGCTGTCCCGGCCGCCGCTCGGGGTAAGACCAGATGAACCCCCGGCCGCCGACCCGGAAGTCAAAGCCGTCGCTGTCGATCTCCTCTGCGTGCGGCAGCGCCAGCGCCAGCAGGCGCACGTCCGCGGCGTCAGCCATCCGGCACTCCTCTCGCCTGCGGCCCGGTCCGCTCGGCCGTCGTCACCACAGGGTAGTTCTCGGTACTGACAGCGGAGCGGCCGCGCTGGCCGCCGAAAGCAGCCGTTACCGGAATGAGAGACCGGCGTTCGCTGTTGTCCGGGAACGGACCAGGACGTGCCCGGGCCGGTGCGACTGCCCCGTTACGACCCGGTTTAAGAGCGGAACCACAGGTAACAAATGTCACCATACGTGAGCGGCAGCGGCCCTAGCCGAAGCGGCGGGACCCGCTCAAACTGAAGATCTGATCCTCAGCGGAGGCTGACCAGGAAAGGACAGCGCCGGGTGTCCGACAGCGACCTGCCCCGCCCCCGGGGAAGGAAAGCCATCGCCGCGACCGCGGTCGCGGCGGTCGCCGTCCTGGCGGGGACGGCGGTCGCCGAGCGGTCCCGGGTCGCGGTGTCGCTCGCCGTCCTGGATCACCTGCGCTGGTCGTGGCTCCTGCTCGCGGTCGCGCTGGAGGCGGTGTCGATGGCCGCCTTTGCCCGGATGTTCCGTCGGCTGCTCCTGGCGGGCCGCGTCCGGCACGGCCGCGGGTCGATGCTGGCGACCGTCTACGCGGCCAACGCGGTGTCGGTGACCGTTCCGCTGGCCGGCCCGGAACTGGCGACGGCCATGCTGTTCCGCCGCTTCACCCGGCACGGCGCCGACCGCCTGCTGGCCGGCTGGGCCCTGCTGGCCGGCGGGGTCATCTCCACCTCGGTCTGGTTCCTGATCCTCGCGGGCGGCGGGCTGGCGTCCGGGCACGCCCTGGCCACCGCGGTCACCGTACCCGCCGTCGTGGTCGCGGCCGCGGCCGTGGCCATGACCGCGACCGCCGTGCGCCAGCCGCGGCTGCGGGCCAGCCTGGAACGGTACGGCGCGCGGGGACTGCAGTACACCAGCCGGCTGCTGCGCCGGCCAGCGGCGAATCCGCTGCTGACCGTCAGGGCATGGACCGAGCGGATGGGGGCACTGCGGCTCCCGGTGTCCGGCTGGGCCCTGGCCTCGGGGTCCGCGCTGGCCAACTGGCTCGCCGACGTAGGCGTCCTGGCGGTGAGCGTCCTCACCGTCGGCGCCGCTGTTCCCTGGCGCGACCTGCTGCTGGTCTACGCAGCGGGAGTCGCGGCCAGGAGCCTGGCCTTCACGCCCGGCGGGATCGTCATCACCGAAGGGGCAATCGCCGTGTCGCTGACCGCATCCGGGCTGCGCGCTCCCCAGGCGCTGGCCGTGGCCGTGCTCTACCGGGCGGTCAGCTTCTGGCTGGTCGCCGTGACCGGCTGGCTGACCCTGCTGACGCTGCGGGTGCGCAGCAGGCCGGCGGCACTCGCGGCCGGAGCGGCCGATCCGCTGGCCGCGCTGCCCGCGGAACCTCTGGCCGTGGTCCCGGCCGCCCTGCCGAACGACCACGACCTGGTCCTGCTGCACGGGCAGCCCGGCTCCCCGGCCGACTGGCAGGCGCTGATCGCGCGACTCCCCCCGCAGCTGCGGGCGGTCGCGCCCGACCGGCCGGGGTACGGCGCGAGCCCGCGGCCGGCCGGCGGTTTCACCGCGAACGCCCGGGCCCTGCTGGACGACCTGGACGCCCGCGGCGTACAGAACGCGGTGCTGGTGGGGCACTCCTGGGGCGGCGGCGTCGCGCTGCAGGCGGCGACCCTGGCCCCGGAGCGGGTGCAGGCGGTGGTCCTGCTGGCCGGCGTCGGGCCGGACTGCCTCACCGGGCTGGACTGGCTGCTCGCCGCCCCGGGCATCGGCCCGCTGGGTTCGCTGTTGGCGTTCCACTGGACGCCGTGGATCGCCCGGACCCGGCTGGCCTGGCTGCAGCGGCGGCACGGCCGCGCGCTGTATCCCGGTGAGTCCGCCAGCCTGCAGGTCTGGGGGCAGGCGGGCGGCGGCTGGCCGCTCTGGCGCACCTTCCTCACCGAGCAGCGGGCCCTGCTGCGCGAACTGGCTGAGCTAACCGAAGCGGCCGCGTCGGTCCAGGTCCCTGTCCTGCTGATCGCCGACCCGGCCGACCAGGTCGTCCCGGTCAGAACCGCGCACCGGCTGGCGGAAATGCTGCCCGATTCCCGGCTGCAGCTGGTCACCGGGGTCGGCCACCACCTGCCCCGGCGCGCTCCCCGGGTGGTCGCGGACGCGATCACCGCGTTCCTCGCGGCCGTCGACCACGGCGAGGCGGCCGATGACGCCGGCGGGTGGCAGGTAACCCAGGCGAGCTAGTTCACGCACAGGCAGAACGGGTGCCCCGCCGGGTCGAGGAACACCCGGAAGGTGGTGCCGGGCTGGTAATCGTGCTTGACCGCGCCCAGCGCGAGCACCGCCTGCTCCCCGGTGTCGAGGTCGTCGACGATCACGTCGACGTGCATCTGCTGCGGCACCTCCTGGGCGGGCCAGCGGGGCCGGGTGTACCCCTCGACCTGCTGGAAGGAGAAGCACTGGCCGGTATCCGAGCGGATGTCGGCCCAGCCGTCGGAGATGTCGGCCTTCCAGTCCAGCAGTGCCCCGTAGAAGGTGGCGAGCGCGGCGGCGTCGGGGCAGTCGAGGACAACACTGGGGTAGCGTGCGATAGCCATGCCCGGCACGCTACCCGGCATCGCGGACGTTCCGCGTCCGCGATAGCGGCTGTCCGCCGGGCCCGGCCGGGCGTACCGTAACCGGTTGTGGGAACCGACGAAGAGAACGCCCGCCGGCTGCGGGCCCGGGAACTGGCCGCTCAGGCGGCCCGGGCCGGAGACGAAACCGGCTGGTTCGAGACGCTGTACGCCGAGGCCGAGGCTGGCCGCACCGTCGTGCCCTGGGCCGACGGCGAACCCAACCCGCACCTGGTCGAGTGGGCCGGACGCGGGCCGGCCGACGGCACCGGCCGGCGCGCCCTGGTGGTCGGCTGCGGCCTCGGGTACGACGCCGAGTACCTCGCGGGTCTCGGGTACACCGTGACCGCCTTCGACATCGCCCCCACGGCGACCGAGCGGGCGGTGCGGGAGAACCCCGGGACGAAGGTCACCTACGTGACGGCGGACCTGCTCGCCCTGCCGGCCAGCTGGGCCGCCGCGTTCGACCTGGTCTTCGAGGCCTACACCGTCCAGCCGCTGTACGGCCCGGTCCGCGCCCGGGCCCTGGCCGCGCTCTCCGTCCCGGTCGCACCGGGCGGCACGCTGCTGGTAATCGCGCGTGCCACCAACGACCCGGACCCGGACCGCGATCCCGCGACGATGCCGTGGCCGCTTACCCGGGCTGAACTCGACCTGGCCGGGGGCCCGCTGCGGCTGGCCGCGGCCGAGCAGTTCCTCGATCAGGAGGACCCGCCCAAGCTGCGCTGGCGGGCGGAATTCCGCCGGGACGCCACGAAGACCACGGCGCCGAAGATCACCCCGTTCCTGATGTTCGAGGGCAACGCCGAGGAGGCGATGACCTTCTACGTCTCGCTCTTCCGGGACGCCGAGGTGGTCAGCATCACGCGCTACGGGGCTGACGGGCCCGGCCGGGAGGGAAGCGTGCAGCGGGCGACGTTCGCGCTCGCGGGAACGTGGTTCATGTGCATCGACAGCCCGGCGCCGCACGACTTCACCTTCACGCCCGCGGTGTCGCTGTACGTACAGTGCGGGAACGAGGCCGAGATCGACCGGCTCTTCGCGGCCCTGGCCGAGCAGGGCACTGAGCTGATGCCGCTGGGAGACTACGGCTTCAGCTCCAGGTTCGGCTGGGTCAACGACCGGTTCGGCGTCTCCTGGCAGCTGGACCTGCCCGAGTAAGCGGCGCGACCGGCTTGCCCAGCGTGACCGTGACCGGCAGCGTCCGCCCGGGCCTCGCCGCCAGCCAACCGGCGGACGGCTACAGCGTCGGCGATCCGGGCTGCGAGGCTCTCCACCTGCTCAATCTGAGCCTGAGTGAGTCCCTCGACGACGTTGGCCGCGTCCGGGACGTACTCCCCCGTCCAGTCGCTCAAGCAGTGATGGACTCGGCCCGCCGCAGGATCTGGCTAATTTCAATTGCCGCTTGCCGCCGCCCCGGCCGGTCCGGCGACTCGGCCACGATGCGCTCGCGGGCACGGAGTCCGG
>DASWUW010000910.1:0-10845 GCA_036406335.1 Trebonia sp. | reverse complement strand
CCGGCCCGGTAACGGCACCGGGCCGTCCCGGGACGCGCGGGCGCCCGGGACGGGCGTTGCCGCACCGGTCTCGCTCGTGGCCGGAGCGCCAGGGGCGCTGGGGGCTGGCCTGGGCGGTGCTGATCCGCCGGGTCCCCGCCCTGGTACTGGTACTCGGCATCGCCGTCCTGGCCGTCATCGCGCTGCCGGCCACCGGGATGCGGCTCGGCCTGCCGGGCAACGAGTCCCAGCCGGCCAGCAGCACCCAGCACCAGAGCTACGACCTGCTCGCCCAGGGCTTCGGGCCGGGCTTCAACGCCACCCTGGCCGTGGTCGTCGATGCCTCGGGCATCCCCGCGGCCAGCCGGGCGGGAGTCGTCCGGTCGGCACCGGCTACGTCGCGGGCAGCACCGCGGCCAACATCGACGTATCGGCCAAACTGGGGTCGGCGCTGCCGCTGTTCGTCGCGATCATCGTCGTGGTGGCGTTCATCCTGCTGACGGTCGCCTTCCGGTCGCTGCTGGTGCCGCTGACCGCCGTGATCGGGTTCCTGCTGTCGGTGGCCGCCAGCCTCGGCGTGATGGTCTGGTTCTTCCAGGACGGCCACCTGACCGGGATATCCGGCATCGCCGCCGCGGCGCCCATCGTCAGCTTCGTGCCTATCCTGCTCGTCGGGGTGCTGTTCGGGCTGGCGATGGACTACCAGGTCTTCCTTACCAGCCGGATGCGGGAAAACTTCGAGCGGGACGGGGACGCCGCCGCCGCGGTCACCGCCGGCGTGCAGCACAGCGGCCGGGTCGTCTGCGCCGCCGCGCTGATCATGACCTCGGTCTTCGCCGGGTTCATCCCCACCGGCGACCCGATCGTCAAGTCCATCGCCTTCGCGCTGACCGCCGGGGTGCTGGTAGACGCCTTCGTCGTCCGGATGACGCTGATCCCGGCGGCGATGACCTTGCTCGGCCGGTCCGCCTGGTGGCTGCCCGGCTGGCTGGACCGGATCCTGCCGCACGCCGATATCGAGGGCGCCGGGCTGCCCGCCCGGGCCGCTTCGTCAGCGGCCGGAGACGTACCGGACCCGGTGGACCAGCCAGTAGGCGCTGACGCCCCGCCCCGTGCCGAAGGCCTTCGGCGGGAATAGCCGCCGGTCCGCCTCCGCGGGACCGGCGCGGGGGCGACCGCCGGAGCGGGGGAGCCGTCAGCCGGCGGAGCAGTGTCCCGGGGGCGCCGGGACGTCGAGGGTCGGGTTGCGGTCGAAGAATCCGGCCGGCCGGAGCATGAAACCGGTCCGGGCGACCGGCATCACCGGCCAGTCCTCCGGCCGGACGACGTGCGTCGGGCCGAAGGTATGCCAGAGCACGATGTCCTGGCCGTCGATATCCCGGTCGGCGGCCGCGTACGCGGGCAGGCCGCCGCCCGGGCTCTGGTTCACCAAGTCGCCCGCCGGGTAGCGCTCGGCCGGGTCGTACCGGGTCACCCACAGGGCCCGGGCGGCGAAGCCGGCCCGCGCCGCCAGCGGCGAGTCCGGGTGCGCCAGCAGCGGCGGCTGCGGCTCCGGGTGCAGGATGAACGCGGTCGGCTTCCCGAACCGGTTCACCCGCTCGGTGCTGAGCACCCGCCACACCCGCCCGCGGGAAGCGTCGCCGGACCGCGCCGCGGTGCTTTCCGTGGTCAGCCGGGTCACCCGCTGCGCGATCGCGTTGCCGTAGGGGTTGTCCGGGCCGGCCGGCAGGCCGGTGACGTCGACCTCCTCCACCGCGTTGGCCGGGCCGTCCACCGACATGTCGAGCCGCGCGCTGAACAGGTGCTGGTGCACCGGGGCCCCCAGGCCGGGCGCCACCTCGGTGGAGTACGGGTAGTCGCCGCCGGGATAGCCCGCGGTGAACACCACCCCGGTCATCTTGACCTCGCACTCGATCGTGCCGTCGAGGTAGAAGTACCAGTAGAAACCGTAGTCGTAGTTGCCGACGGTGGTGAAGTACGAGACGACCAGCCGCCGCTGCCGCCGCGACTGGGCCGAGCCGTTGAAGATGTCGGTGTGTTTCCAGAGGATGCCGGTGTCCTCCTCGTGGATGCAGACCGCGTTGCGTACCGTCCGCGGCTCGCCTGTTTCCCCGGTGACCACCGCGTCCAGGTAGCGGATTTCGCCCAGGCAGTCGCAGCCCAGCTCGAGCGAGTTGACCCACTTGCCGACCAGGTACTCGCCGGTGTCGAAGTAGGCCTGCCAGAAGCGGAACCGCGGGTCGCCGTAGGGGACCACCATCTCCGGCACCGAAGCCCGGTAGATCACCGGCCGGCCGCCCAGCTCGACCTGGTGCAGGGTCAGGCCCTCGCGCAGGTCGAAGCCCACCCGCAGCGACCAGTCCTGCCAGCGCAGCAGGCTGCCGTCGAGGGTGAAGCTCGGTCCCTCGGGCTGGGTGATCTCGATCGGCCGCAGGCCGGTGCGCTCCGGTCCCCGCACCGCCGGGTCGTCGTAGTCGCCCGATTCGGCCGGG
Source organism: Trebonia sp. (assembly GCA_036406335.1). Classification (GTDB taxonomy): domain Bacteria; phylum Actinomycetota; class Actinomycetes; order Streptosporangiales; family Streptosporangiaceae; genus Trebonia. Next base: position 8,374 of record DASWUW010000910.1, on the reverse strand, counting down.
ACCGGCAGCTCGAACTCGTCGGTGACCCGCAGCACCTTCTGCTCGATCAGGTCGACGTGCGCGGTGACCCCGTCGACGGGATGCGCCCAGGCCAGGTCGTGCTCGGCGGCCTGCAGGAAGGCGAGCACGCGGACCATCCGGCGCTGGTCGTCCTCGGCCGGCGCCCGGAACGCCCCGGCGGTGATCGGCGCGATCCGGATCTCGGTCATGTCCGTCAGCCCGCGCCGGGCCAGGGCCGCCCGCCAGTCCGGGTCGGCGGCCACGATCTCCTCGACCAGGTGGTACTCCGAGTCGATGATCGGCAGCTGGCCCTCGGCCGCCGTGTCGACGGCGCGCGCGCTGACCACGGCGCCCTGGGTGAGCGAGACGACCACGTCGGCGGACTCGCCGGTGCCGGTGTTCAGCAGGAGCGCGCGCAGCCGCCGGTCGGCCGGGGCGCCGCCGAGCACCTGCTGCTTCGGCGGCTCCTCCAGCCCGTAGTAGGCGAACCGGACCGGGTCCGCGAGCAGTCCGGCCGCCGCCATGATCTTTCTTCCGGTCAGGTACTCGTCGGCGGTGGCGGGGTCGAGCGGGTGCGGACTGCCGGTCATGGGGTCTCCCGTTAATCAGGTACCGAACGAAGGGGTGGTTCCACTGGCCCGCAACCGCTACTCGTCGGCGATGATCGAGCCCACCCGGTCACCTAGCCCGGGGTCGCGGCGGCTGACCAGCACCGCGTAGCCGACCGAGACGATGATGACGCCGAGCGCCGCGTAGGGGAACCAGTCGTACGGCTCGGCCTGGCCCGGCTTGACCAGGTAGTACATCGGGACGGCGATGGCGATCATGCCCAGCACCGGCAGCACCGCGTGCTTGATCAGGTTGAAGTCCTGCGGGCAGTAGCGGCGGTAGTAGAACGGCAGCGCCAGGTTGGACAGGAAGTACACCACCAGGATGAGGATGGTGCCCATGGTGGACGACTCCACGAAGAAGTTCAGCGCGTTCATCGAGCCGCTGTCCCCGCCGATCAGGTGGAGCAGCGCCCAGACCCCGATGATCACCGCGGCGATGACGACGAACGCGTAGATCGCGTTGACCGGCGTCCGGCGCACCGGGTGGACCTTGCCTAGCCAGCGCGGCAGCAGCCCTTCCCGGCCGGCGTTGAAGATCAGCCGGGACTGCGAGTTCACCGCCGAGATCAGCACCCCGAGGGTGGACGTGATGCCGGCGATGTAGGCGAAGAACGCCAGCCACGAGGCGACGTCGTGCGACACGTTGATGAACGGGATGGCCGCGCTGCCGAGCGCGCTGACGTTGTAGTTGAACCCGGTGGCGGTGGCGTAGGAGTACAGGATGTAGCCGACCACCATCAGCGCGATCGACAGGAACACCGCCCGGGGCACGTTCCGGCGCGGGTTGCCGGTCTCCTCGGCCAGCGCGGCGGAGTTCTCCCAGCCGATGAACAGGTAGATCGCCAGCGGGAAGCCGGCCGCCAGCCCGCTGAAGCCGTGGGTGATGTGGCTGGGCTCGAACGGGACCGCGGACAGGTGGCCGCCGTGCTTGATGAGCGCCGCGACCGACACCACGACCAGCACCAGCATCTCGAAGCCGAAGAACAGGCCGGCCAGTTTGGTGGACACGGCCACGCCGCGGATCATCATCAGGATCGCGCAGGCGGTGAAGATCACCGAGAAGATGACCCACGGCACGTTCCAGCTGAAGTAGTACTGCAGCACGATCGACAGGTAGCCGCCGCAGATGGCGAGCACGGACGAGATCGCGATGATGTAGCCCGCCCCGCACAGCAGCGCGGTGGTCACCGCGCTGGTGCCGCCGAACGTCTTGCCCACGTAGGAGATGAAGCCGCCGGTCGACGGGTGCACCCGGGAGAACTGGGACAGCGTGTTGCCGAGCAGCGCGATCGCGACGCCGGCCACGATGATGGTCAGCGGCGCGGCCACCCCCGCGGTGAGGAAGAGAAAACCCGCTCCGAAGTAAAAGCTGTACGCCGGGCCGATGTTCGCCATCGTCGAGGCGGATATGTCGACCAGCCCGAGCGCGCCGCGGTTGAGCCGGTCCGGCGATTCAGGGGCCTTGGTTTCCGAGAACGGAACAGATTCCGCTTCGCTCATTGGTGTCACTCCCGGAGAGTTCCCGCTCCCGGTACGCTCGTCATCTTGGCAAGCGCTTTCCGGTTTCCCGAGAACTTACCTAATCGGGGGAGAACCGCGCAAGCCTCGGGCCACCGCGACCAGGTCATCCGCCGGCAGTTATCCGCCTGCGGTCAGCGGGCGGAGGGCGGCCGCGGCTGAGTGCTGTCGCGCAGCACGACCTCGCCCGGGACCGGGATCACCCGCGGCCGGCCCGACGGGTCGCCGCCGAGCACCAGCCGGGCGGCGATCTCGCCCAGCTGCTTGAGCGGCAGCCGCACCGTGGTGAGCGGCGGGTATACGTCGCGCAGGGTGGGAATGTCGTCAAAGCCGGCCAGGGCGATGTCGCCGGGCACGTCGATGCCGGCCGCGCGCAGCCGGGCCAGTGCGCCCACCGCCATGATGTCGCTGACCGCGAAGACGCAGTCGGGCAGCGGCGCCCCCGCGGCCAGTATCTCGCTCATCGCCTGGTAACCGCCGTCCCGGGACAGCTCGCCGTGCACCACCCGGGCCGGCTCGAGCGGTACCGACCAGGTGCGCAGCCCGTCGGCGAACCCGGCGACCCGGTCCTGCGCGGTCAGCAGTGCCCGCGGCCCGCCCAGCACGGCGAACCGGCCGTGCCCGAGGGCGGCGAGCGCCCGGGCCAGGGCGTCGGCGCCGGCCCGGTTCTCCGGCTGCACCGTGTCGATGCCGAGCAGGTCCTGCCCGACGCAGGCCGCCCGCCCGCCCGAGCGGGTGAACGCGTCGAGCTCCGCCCGCAGCGCCTCCCGGGCGGCGGTGCTGTCCGACCGGCTGCCCACCAGCACCACGGCCCGCGCCCGCTGGGCCCGCATCAGCGCGACGTACTCCCGTTCCGCTCCCTCGTGGGCGGCGGTGCTGGTCATGCACACGAGCAGCCCGCGGGCGTCGGCGACCTCGATGAGGCCGGCCGCGATCGACGAGAAGTAGGGGTCGGAGATGTCCCGCAGGGCCACCCCGATCATCGTGCTCTGCCCGGTCGCCACCGCCCGGGCCTGAAGGTTCGCCGTGTACCCGAGCTCGGCGGCCGCCTTGTGCACCCGGTCCGCCAGCTTCTGGCCGACCCGGCGGGCGCCGTCGTTCACCACCCGGGACGCGGTGGTCAGCGACACCCCGGCCCGGTCGGCCACGTCCTGCAGCGTGACCCGCTGCACGTCGGGGCGTACGTCCGCCACCGGACCTCCTTGTTGCTCGACCAGCCGTACGGCGTTGCTTGACCAGCCGTACGGCCCAGCCTATTCTCAGGAAAGCCCTTTCCCAAACAAACGGGGAAGCCGCACTTCACCGCGGAAGGCGGGTCTATGACGCGCAAGATCATCCAGGTCGCGCTGAACGGCGTCACCGGCCGGATGGGATACCGGCAGCACCTGGTACGGTCGCTGCTCGCCATCCGCGAGCAGGGCGGGATAGCGCTCGGGGACGGGACGCTGCTGTACCCCGAGCCGGTCCTCGTCGGCCGCAGCGAGGAGCGGCTGCGGGCGATCGCCGAGCGGCACGGCCTGACCCGCTGGACCACCAGCCTGGACGAGGTGCTCGGCGACCCGGACGTCGACGTCTACTTCGACACCCAGGTCACCAGCGCCCGCGAGGACGCGGTGGCCCGCGCGATCGCGGCCGGCAAGCACGTCTACACGGAAAAGCCGCTGGCCGCCTCCGCCGCCGCCGCCTTCGCCCTGGCCGAGGCAGCGCAGGCGGCGGGCATCACCCACGGCGTCGTCCAGGACAAGCTGTTCCTGCCCGGCATCATCAAGCTCCGCCGGCTGGTCCGCGCGGGATTCTTCGGCCGGGTCCTGTCGGTCCGGGTCGAATTCGGCTACTGGGTATTCGAGGGGGACGGGATACCGGCGCAGCGGCCGTCCTGGAACTACCGCGCGGCCGACGGCGGCGGCATCGTCCTGGACATGTTTCCGCACTGGCAGTACCTGCTGGAGGACCTGTTCGGCCCGGTGGAGGCGGTCTACGCCCGCCGGGCGGTGCACCTGCCGAAGCGCTGGGACGAGGACGGCCGGCCTTACGACGTCACCGCCGACGACGCCGCCTACGCGGTTCTGGAGTTCGCCGGCGGGCTGATCGCCTCGGTGAACTCGTCCTGGGCGGTGCGGGTGAACCGCCGCGAGCTACTCGAGCTGCAGGTGGACGGCACGCACGGCAGTGCGGTGGCCGGCCTGCGGAACTGCGCCGTCCAGCACCGGGTGTCCACCCCGATGCCGGTGTGGAACCCCGACCTGCCCGACCCGCTGGACTACCCGGCTATGTGGACCGACGTGCCGGACAACCGGGAATTCGGCAACGGGTTCAAGGCCCAGTGGGAGCTGTTCCTGCGGGCGGCCGCGCGGGGCACGCCCTTCGAATGGGACCTGTTCGCCGGCGCCCGGGGCGTTCAGCTGGCCGAGCTCGCGGCGCGCTCCTCCGACGAGGGCCGCCGCCTCGAGATCCCGGCCCCGGAAAGCGGCGGGCCCGGAACTACCGGGCCGGAACCGGCCGGGCCGGGGGCCTGAGGTGGCCGCCCGCATCGAGCTGCCCGGCCGGGCGGCGCCCCTTGAGATCATCCCGCCCGGCTGGGCCCCCGGTTACCCGCCGCCGTCGCGGCGCCGCGTCTACGCCGCCGCCCACGTCGCCTCGGCCGACGGCGGCGACCTGGTCGACTGGGAGGCCACCCTCGGCTTCCGCGACCACCTGTGGGCGCACGGCTTCGCCGTCGCGGAGGCGATGGACACCGCGCAGCGCGGCATGGGCCTGTCCTGGGCGCTGGCGCGGGAGCTGATCGCCAGCACCGCGGAGCACGCGGCCGCCCGCCGCGCCCGGGGGCACTACGCCGGCCTCGCCTGCGGGGCGGGTACCGACCACCTCGCCGCGGGGGAGGCCCGCTCGCTGCCCCGGATCGTCGATGCCTACCTGGTGCAGCTGGAGTTCGTGCAGTCAGCCGGCGCCGGGGTGATCCTCATGGCGAGCCGCGCCCTGGCCGCCGCCGCCCGCGGCCCGCGCGACTACCTCGAGGTTTACGGCGCGGTCCTGAAGCAGGCGGACCGGCCGGTCATCCTGCACTGGCTCGGCGCGGCGTTCGACCCCGCGCTGCACGGCTACTGGGGCGGCGCCGGCTTCGAGTCCGCCGCCGCGACCGTCCTGGAGCTCATCGACCAGGCCGGCGGCAAGGTGGACGGCGTCAAGCTCTCCGTGCTTGACGCGGGCAACGAAACCGCCTTGCGCCGCAGGCTCCCCGCGGGGGTCCGCCTCTACACCGGCGACGACTACGGCTACGCCGCCCTGATCCGGGGCGACGCCGCCGGCCACAGCGACGCCCTGCTCGGCGCCTTCGCCGCGGTCACCGCGCCCGCCGCCGCGGCGCTGCACGCTCTCGACGCGGGCGACCTGGCCGGCTACGACGCCGCCATCGGGCCGACGGTGCCACTGAGCCGCCTCATCTTCGCCGAGCCGACCTACCACTACAAGACCGGGGTGGCGTTCCTGGCCTGGCTGAACGGGTTCCAGCCGCGCTTTCTGATGCTCGACGGCCTCCAGGACAGGCGCTCCGCCGGCCACCTGGTGCAGGTCTTCGAGCTGGCGGCGGCGGCCGGAGCGCTGACCGACCCCGACCTGGCGGTCAGCCGGATGACCGCGTTTCTCCGGGAGCGGGCATGACCGCCGCCGCCCGGCTCTCCCTCAACCAGGCGACGGTGAACCGGCTGAGTGTGGCCGAGGCCGCTGACCTGTGCGCCCGGCACGAGATCGCGGCGATCGGCCTGTGGCGCGAGCACGTCGCCCGGGCCGGGACGGCCGCCGCCGCGGCGGCGGTGCGGGCCGCCGGGCTGCGGGTCTCCAGCCTGTGCCGGGGCGGCTTCTTCACCCACGCGGACCCGGTAGCCCGCCGGGCCGCGATCGCGGACAACCAGGCGGCGATCGCCGAGACGGCCGAACTCGGCGCCGGCACGCTCGTGCTGGTCTCGGGCGGCCTCGTCCCCGGCAGCCGCGACCTCGGGCTGGCCCGGCGCATGATCGCCGACGCGGTCGCCGAGCTGGTTCCGGCCGCCCAGGCGCACGGCATCCGGCTGGGTATCGAGGCACTGCACCCGGTGTTCGCCGCCGACCGGTGCGTGATCACCCGCCTGGGCGAGGCGCTCGACCTGGCCGTCCAGTTTCCCGCCGACGCGGTGGGCGTCGTCGTGGACACCTACCACGTCTGGTGGGACGCGTCGCTGCTGGCCGATATCGCCCGGGCGGGCGAGCGCATCGTCAGCTACCAGGTCAGCGACTGGATCCTGCCGCTGCCCGCCGACACCCTCCTCGGCCGCGGCCAGGTCGGCGACGGCCACATCGACTTCCCGCCCGTTACCGCCGCGGTAACCGCCGCCGGGTACGTCGGCGACATCGAGGTCGAGATCTTCAACGAGACCGTCTGGGCCGCGGATCCCGACCAGACCGCCGCCACCGCCCGCGACCGGTTCCCGCTGATCTTCTGAGTCCCGCCCGTTCCCGGGGGCCTAGCCGGCCCGCGCCGTCACCGCGATACGCGACGCGCCGGCCGTGGCGTCGATGTCGAAGCCGGTCACGCCGGGCGCCCAGCCCGCGGTGGTGAACACCGACCCGCCCGCGACCCCGCTGTGGTTCTGGCCCTCCAGCGTCACCTCGCCCGCGCCGCCGGCCGCGGTCACCCGGGCCGGGACCCCGCCCGGCAGGCTGAGCAGGAACTGGCTGGCCCCGCCGGTCATCTGAACCGGCACGCTGCCGTGCGGGCGCGGCAGGGCCAGGCTGATGACGCTCGAGCCCGCGTTGAACGCGATGCCGGTCACCTGCCCGCCGCGCAAGTCGGCGCTGGTCCGGGTGCTGCCCCCGTCCAGCTCGAGCTGCCAGCTGACGGCGGCGTTCAGGGTGACGGTGACCGCGGTGGCGTTGCCGGCCGCCAGGTCCACCAGCGTCCCGTCCGGGCCGGTCGCGCTCAGCTGCGGTGCGGGGCCGCCCGCGGGCGTGCTGACCTGCAGCAGCGGCCCGCCCGGGGCGAAGACCGCCGTACCGATGGTAAGGACGGTGGTCCCGGTGAGGACGTCCAGAATGGCGCCGGAGTGCCCGTTGACGTCCAGGCTGGCGGTGTGCGCGGCCGGCGCCGGAGGCGGTACCGGCAACCCGGACGAGCAGGCCGCGAGTAGCACGGCCGCGGTGGCCGCCCCGGCGGCAAGCGTGCACCACCGGACGGGACCGACGGCACCCGGTGCCTCCACCGACTTCACCATGACAACCTCCGGCCCACCGATTCGCTGCGACCACCGACCGAGTCCCTACTGCCCTCATCGGCAAGAACCATTCCGCGGTTTTCCTTACGCGGCCAGGGTTCGCGGCGGCCGTTACCCGGGGTCAGACGCTAGCTGAGCCGCCAGCCGGTCCAGCTGCTCGCGGGAGCCGCCGAACAGGGCGTGCTGGGAGACGGCGTTCTTGTGGTAGAGGTGCGCGTCGTGCTCCCAGGTAAAACCGATGCCGCCGTGCAGCTGGACGGTTGCCAGCGCGGCGTCGACGTAGCGGGCCGAGACCGCTATCCGCGCGACCGAGGCGGCGCGGGGGAAGTCGGCCGGCCGTTGGTCGGCGGCGCGGGCGGCGTCCCGCAGCGCCGCGTGCGCGAGTTCCCAGGAGGTCCGCAGGTCCGCCAGCCGGTGCTTGACTCCCTGGAACGAGCCGATCGGCCGGCCGAAGGCCAGCCGGATCTTGGCGTACCCGGCGGTCATCGCCAGGCAGGCGGCCAGGCCGCCGAGCTGCTCGGCGGCGACCGCCAGGTTCGCCAGGTCGGCCGCGAAACCCAGCGCCGCGCCCGCGTCGCCGTCGAGCCGGCGCCCGGGCACCGCCGCCAGCTCCACGCGGGCGACGCAGCGGCTGTGGTCCAGGCTGGGCAGCGGCGTGATCCGGGTCCCCGGCGCCGGCGCCGCGACCTCGAACAGCGCGGTGCGGCCGCCGTCGGCGGCCGGGACGAGCAGGACGTCCGCCTGCGCCGCGTTCAGCACCGGGTCGCGCGGCCAGGTAAGGCCGGCGAACCCGGCGTCGTACAGGCGGGCCTGGAACGCCCGCTGGGCCGGGATGCCGGCGCGCCCGGGCTCGCCGGACTCGTCGCCCCGGCGCGGCGCGTGCTCCTCGAGCCAGGCTCGCGCCCGCTTCCGGAAATCAGTTACGGACTGCTCGCTCATGCCGATCCATCCCTGCTCGACCGCATTCAGGCCTAGTCACTGTCCGTCCGGGAACGACCGCTG